>JBAZPL010000108.1:0-8799 GCA_041648155.1 Candidatus Krumholzibacteriia bacterium | reverse complement strand
AAGGACCTCGGCGAGGATTTCGAGATCGCCACGATCGGGCCAGCCGGCGAGAACGGTGTGCGCTTCTCGTGCATCACGCACGATTACGGCCGTCAGGCGGGACGGACCGGGCAGGGCGCCGTCATGGGCTCGAAGAAGCTCAAGGCGATCGTCATCCGCGGCACCGGCGCAATCCACGTGCACGATCTCGACAAGCTGACCGAGCACGTGACGGCCATCATCAAACGGACGCAGACGCATCCGAACATGGCGCCGTGGCAGAAATACGGCACCGCGTTCTTCATCGATTGGTCCAACAAGAACGCGGTTCTGCCGACCCGCAATTTCCAGACCACGTATTTCGAGGAGAGCAAAGGCATCGACGGCGACGCGCTCGTGGAGAAGTGTTTCGTCTCCCACAAGGCCTGCTCCGGGTGCTGGATGAACTGCGGCAAGTACGTCAAGGCGGAAGTGCCGGGCAAGAGCAAGGTCTTCCTCGAGGGCCCGGAGTACGAGACCGGCGCGCTGTGCGGCTCGAACCTCGGCATGACCGACATCAACAATGTCGCCTACCTGAACTGGCTGATGGACAACGTCGGCATGGACACGATGTCGGGGGGCGGCGTGGTGGCGTTCGGCATGGAATGCTTTCAGCGCGGGCTGATCACGACCGACGATCTCGAAGGGCATACGCTCAAGTGGGGCTCGGTGGAGGACGCCGAGCACTTCGTCGACATGATCGTGCATCGCCGCGGGATCGGCGAGCATTTCGCGGGCGGCACGAAGCGGGCCGCGGAGAAGATCGGGCGGGGCAGCGAGAAGTTCGCCATGCAGGTCAAGGGCATGGAGATGTCGGGGTATGACGGCCGCTACGCCCCGGGCATGATGCTCTCGTATATGACGGCCGATATCGGCGCCCATCACAACCGCTCGTGGACGATCACGGTCGACATCGCCGAGGGGCAGGACAAGGTCGAGGGGCGCGCCAAGGTCGTCGTGTACCTGCAGCATATCCGGCCGCTCTTCGACTGCTGGTGCATCTGCCGCCTCTTCTGGGGCGAGCTCGATATCGAGCCGGAGGAGATCGTCGAGACCCTCAACGACATCACCGGCTGGAATATCGACACCGCCGAGGCGCTCAAGACCTCGGAGAAGATGTGGAATCTGGTGCGGTGCCATTACCTCGAACGCAACAAGGCCGACGGCCGCACGTTCGACTACCCGCCCGCGCGGGCGTGGGAAGACAAGATTCCGAGCGGCCCGAACGCCGGCAAGGGGCTGACCAAAGAGCAGATCGAGACGATGCTGGATGAATATTACGCCTGCCGCGGGTGGGACAACAATGGAAACCCCACGCGCGAGGTGCTGCACGATTTGAAGCTCGATTTCGCGGCGGACAATATCGAGAAGCTCGGGTTCCTCGGAAAGCCGCTTCCGAACGGCATTCCGGCGGTCCGCGGCGAACGGTACAAGCCGAAGGCGTTCTAGCAGAGGATGGAGTGAACGATGACAGTTTTCCTGAGAGCCGGCGGCCAGCTTCGCGCGATGATCAAACCCGACGTCGATCACTACACCCGCAAGGTCGAGATCGAGGGCGGGAAGACGATCGGCGAGATCCTCGAGCACATTTCGCTCAATCCGGCCTTCGTCGCGCTCATGTATGTCGACGGCGCGATGAAGGACCTGTCGTACAAGCCGGCCGACGGCGAGACCATTACCCTCCAGCCGCCCGTTTCCGGCGGCTGAGAATTGCCTCCCATGCCGCTATCGAGATTCGAAACCGAGAGGTACCAACGTCAGCTCATGGTCGACGGCTGGGACCAGGAGAGGCTCAAGCGCGCCCGGGTTCTCGTGGCCGGAGTCGGAGGATTGGGCGGGCTCAGCGCGACGTATCTCGCCGAGGCCGGCGTCGGGTATCTGCGCATCTGCGACAGCGACAAAGTGGAGCTCTCGAACCTGAATCGCCAGATCCTGTACACGGCTGCGGATATCGGAAAGCCCAAGGCGATGCTGGCGGCGAAGAGGCTCTACGCGCAGAATCCCGAAATAGAAATCGAGGCCGTGCTGGACACGTTGACCGAGACCAACGCCGGCGAGCTGGCCTCGGGGTGCGACCTGATCGTCGACGGCCTGGATAGTCATTCCGGCCGCTTGAAACTGAACAAGGCGTCATTCGATCTCAATATCCCTTATATATACGGGGCGATACGCGAATGGATGGGGCAGCTGAGCTTCTTCAATCCGCCGAAAACCGCCTGTCTCGCTTGTCTTATGCCCGGGGAGCTTAAGATACCCGGGCCGACGCCGGTGTTCGGCGCGCTGGCGGCCGCGGTCGGATCTCTTCAGGCGACGCTGGCGCTCAAGTACCTGATGACCGGCGAGATTCCCGCCGCGAACGCTCTCCTGATCTTCCGCGCCGATACGATTGTCTTCGAGAAGGTGACGTTCGAGAGAAGGCCGGGGTGCGGCGTGTGCGGGGATGCCGCGCCGCCGGGTCCCCGACGCTGAGGATTGAGAAGCGTGCCTCCGAATTTCAACGACATCGAGAAGAAGTACGCCGCGCTCTTCGAGAGGCTCCTCTCGCGGCGCGAGCGGATTCTCGAGCTCAAATCCTTCCTCGAGAACACGACGGACTGGCTCGCCGCGCCGGTTTTCAAGAGGGCCCCTATGGACGTGGAGCACGGTCTCCTCATGCACTCCGTCGGCGTGACGGAACGTGCCCTCAGGATCAAGGACCTCGTCGCGCCGGACATCACGGAAGAATCGGTGATCGTCGTGGCGCTCTTCCACGACGTGGGGAAGCTGGACTATCCCGGAAAGCCCTCCGGTCTCCCCGGCGGCGACGAACCTCCGCGCCGGGGCCGTCACCATGCGGTGCGGAGCCTCGAGCTCGTGAGCAGGTTCATCCCGCTGACCGAGGAAGAGGCGCAGGCCATCGCCGCGCACGACGGCCTCGTTCCGGTGGAGGGCGGCGTGGTCAATCTCGAGTATTACCGCAAGGAATGCCGCCTCACGATGATCCTGCATTTCGCCGACTTCTGGACCGCCGCGGTGGAGGAGGAGGGGAGGAGGTAATGCGCCAAGTCGCTTTTGGGCTCCTCCTCATGCAACCTTGATCTGCTTGATGAGCTTGAGCTCTTTCTGCTCGGTTTCGCGCGCCCGATACAGATCCCACCGCAGCTGAATATTCATCCAGAAATCAGGCGATGTGCCGAAATACTTGGCGAGCCGCAGCGCCGTGCTTGGAGTTATTCCCCGGCGCTTGTTCACCAGCTCGTTAACTCGCTGGTACGGGACGCGAATCGCATCGGCGAGATCCCGTTGCGTCACCGCCATCGGGATAAGGAATTCTTCAAGCAACATCTCCCCCGGATGTGTCGGCTCACGATGCGTTGGTACTCTCACCATGGCTTCTTCCTTTCGAACAACGCTCCTAATGGTAATCTACAATCTCAACATTGCTTGGACCGGTATCCGCCCATGCAAAGCATATCCGGTATCGCTCGTTGATGCGCATGCTGAACTGGCCGATGCGATCTCCCGCGAGAGCCTCCAGACGATTTCCGGGCGGGATCCGCAAATCTTGAAGGGTCAAAGCCGAGTCTATTTGCTCAAGCTTTCTGGCCGCTATGCTCCACAGGCTGCGCGGACACCTCTTGCGCGCCGCCTTTGAGTCGATACCCTCGAATACGTCCGCAGTCCCCTTGTCTTTGAACGACTGAATCACAATATCATGATATCCCGGATATCATGCTACGTCAAGCCCCAAATCTTTTCGAGAGAGTCCAATCTTTCGATCGACATGGATCTCGTGGGCCTCACGCTGCGTCCCGAAGCGGACGGGAGCTATTCGGTGCTGGGGGTCGCCTCGAAGGACGGAAAGCCCGCGGTCGAGGGCGTCGAGCCGGAGGACAAGCTCATCCAGATAGGCGATCTCAAGACAACCGGTGCCTCGATGGGGACGGTCATAGACGCGATGAGGGGCAAGCCCGGCGACATCCGCATTCTCATACTCGAGCGAGGCGGCAAGGAGCTCACGATCGAGGCCAAAGTGGCCCGCCTGCTATAGCGCCCCGCTTTTCCCGTGAGATTATCAGTTGAGGGGGATCGTCCATCCGAGGGAGACGGACACGTCCGACGTCGATTCGGAGAGCCCGATCATCGCCGTGCCGCCGATTCCCCGGCCGCTGCGAGTGAGGTAGTTGAATCCGGCGCCGATCTGCCGCGGCGGCTCCGTGCCGGGCACGATCTCGGTGCACGCCGAAAAGATCGCGCTTGCCATCGCCTTTCGGCCGGCGAAGGATCTTCCGAGGCTCGCGTTCAACGAGAACGGATTTTCCAGTTCCGCCTCGGGCGAGTCGCCGAGCATCCAGTAGGCCGCTTCGACCAGAACGAAATTTCTCCCAGCCGATTTGGAGAGCGAAAGCCCCGCGGTGAAGTCCCATTCTCCCGTGCCGAGGCCGTCCGCCGGGTCGGCGAGGGGGATCTTCGTTTGGCCGAAGATCTGCATTGCGGGGAGATGCGCCCGTATCCCGAACGCCTCGAGGTCCACTCTTACGACCGGATCGCCGATGCCGTACACGCTCGAGTAGCTTGTCTCGCTCGCATCCAGGCTCCCCTTGCCGTCGCCCATCGATCCGTCTGGAATTACGCCCGTTGCGGTCGTGGATATCAGGGGAGTGCTTTGGCCGATAGCGGGAACGGTTGCCGAAACCCTGAACGGGTGTACGTACAGGTTCAATCCGTTCGAGAGGCTGAACCCTGTAGTGCGCTCGGTGAAGCCGTACGTGCCGGAGCTGAAGAGCGCCGAACCGGTATAAAACAGCCCGGCGGCGCGCACGGGCAATGCGGCGGCCGAGATCGCGATCGCGATCCCGGCCGCCCACTTCGCCGAAGCGAGTGCTTTATCCCTGACACGCTTCATATCGTTACTTCGCGGATTCCATCTGCTCGAGACGGTTATTGATGCGCTCCATGGTCGTGAGCGTGTTCTCGACGTGTTCGCCCATGTTCTGGAAGTTCTGGTGGAGCATGAGCATCTCCTGCTCCATCTGCTGATCGGCGACCATGTTCTTGTTCTGCATCATCTTCTGGAGCTGCTCCATCGAGGCTTTCATCTCGTCGGTCATGGACCCGACCGATGCGCTCATGTTCTGCATGAGACGCTCCTGCTCCTGCAGGCGCGTCTGCTTGCGCTCGGTGCGCTGGGCGAGCTGTTCGCCGAGCTTGTTCGCGCGCTCGCGCAGGCGGTTCATCCACTCCATCATCTGCTGGGAGCGGGTCATATGCTGATTCATCGACTGCTGGCCCTGCTGGGTCATCTGCTGCTGCATCTGCTTCTGCTGCTGCGCCTGCTGCTGCCCGTTCTGCTGAGCGAACAGCGCGTTGGCGGTCGCCGCGAGAACTATTGCGAACACGGCGATGGCGAATATTGTTCTGGACGTCTTCATTTCGGCACCTCCTCGTGCACAAAATCCTTCAAACGCATTTGGGATGTATCAATAAGCGTGCTGGAGACAGACCCTTTTGGGGCACCGTGCCAATCCGCACCCCCGGAGGCGATTTTTTGCCATTGGGGGGCGCATCGCTCCGCATATATCGCTCCGCATATCTCCTTGAGTCCGATAATGTTTTATGGTAAAATGGATTAGATGCAATATCCGCGCGTTCGGCGCGGCGGAGGAGGCTGTTTCGTGTTCGAGGACATACCCAACAAGGACTTGATCGAGAGGGCGGAGAATCTCATCATTCGCCTTCGCGAGGTCCAGTCGTGCCGGATCTACACGGACGAGTCGGGCAATATCACCGAGGTCCACGCCGTCGCCGTCACCAATCGGGCGCCGAAGCTCCTCGCCCGTGACGTCGAAACCTGCCTCAAGGCCTCCCTCGGGCTCATCGTCGATTACCGCAAGATCGGCGTCGTTGTCATCGATCCCGAAAAGAATACGATCGCCAAGGTGAAAGCGGAAGTCGGGATCGGGGACAGGAGAATGTCCGACGCCGCGGACGGTATCGAACTTGAGCATGCGGCCGATGACGATGATTTCCCGGTGATCGATCTCGAGGAGCTGATCGATACGAAATTCGACTCGCCGCCGGCACGGCACGCGCCGCCCGAGCCATTCGCATTTCCCGCGACTCCCGCGCATCCCGAGCCACCCGCCCCAGAGATCACCCTCCATGATCCCTTCCTCGAAACGACCGAGAAGCCGTCGCGGATCGCGTTCAAGGGGCTCCGTGTCAACATCGAGGACGCGAGAGTCGACGTCGAGGTGCGGCTCGCGAGAGGGCCCCTCGTCGTAACCGGATCCCAAGGGGATTACCGGTTCGGCGGCAAGCTCCCCGAAACGATCGCGGGCGCCACGCTCCATGCGATCTCGGAACTCCTTGACGAGGATATCCATCTGTGTTTAGCTCGAATCGAAGAGGTCGCTGTAGGCGGCCGTAGCGCGCTCTGCGCCGTCGTGAACGCGGTCCGGGAGCGCTCGATCACGAGCTACGTCGGGTGTGTGCTTATCGGCGCGGACCCGAACGAGTACGCGGTCCTCGCGATTCTCGATGCGCTGAATCGACCGCTCGGTGCATGGAAGCTGCGCACGGAAATCAACTACACGATCAGATAGCCGCAGCGAAAGCGCTCGGATCGAATTATGGCATGGATTCTGCTTCGGGAACTGTGCCTATTGTAGTAGTGTGTACCGGAGGGATCGGACATCGTTGCCTCGCTGAACGTAAACCGGCCGGGTGAACCTTGACCAAGGAAATCAAGAGATCCAAGTGGGGTTTCAGGCTCTACTATCTTTTTATCGTGCTGGCCGGTCTGGCCTTTTTTGTTTTTCTCATCCGGGATTTTCCGACTAATCACTGGCGCGATATATTCCTCTTCGTCTGTCTCATTATCCTCGCCGACTCCGCGCAGATATCGCTTCCGAGGGGGGGCGCTTCGATCTACGCCTCCTCTCCGATCGACCTCGCCGGGATCATGCTCTTCGGACCTGCCGTCATGGCGGTGATCGAGGGGATCGCGACGCTGATCACCGAGGTTGCTCTCCAGCGGCGGCCGTTCATGAAGGTGATCTTCAACGTGCCGCTCCTCGTGATGACGGTCGGGGTCTCGGGCCTCGTGTACAAGGCGTTCGGCAGTCTCGGCGCCATCGACTCGCCGCTGTTCCTCGTTCCTCTCGCGGTCTCCGGAGTCGTCTATTACCTTTTCAATACCTGGGCGGTGAGCCTGGTGATCTCGCTCTTCGACGCCGACGGGAGAAATCCGCTCCACGTCTGGAGACAGAATTACATGTGGAATTTCTTCCACATTCTCGCGTTCCTCCCCGTGGCCGCGATCATCGCTCTCCTCTATGCGAATTCGGGCGTCTGGACGATAGCCCTCTTCATCATCCCGCTGTTCCTTGCGCGCTACTCGTTCCAGCTCTACCTCGACATGCGCGAGGCGCACATCAATACCGTCGCGGCGCTCACCTCCGCGCTCGACGCCTCGGATCCGTTCACGCACGGCCATTCGTTCAGGGTCTCCCGCTACGCGCTCCGCATCGCGCGGGCGATGGGAATGTCGTCGCGCGATCTCGAGATGCTCGAGTACGCGGGGCTTCTCCACGACATCGGGAAGATCGCCGTGCAGAACGACGTTCTCCTCAAGGTGGGTCCGCTCACCGAAGAGGAATGGCGCTCCCTGAAATCGCACCCGAACGTCGGCGCCGACATCGTCGATCAGCTCAAGTTCCTCAGGGAAGCGTCCGACGTGATCCGCAGCCATCATGAGCGGCCCGACGGGAACGGCTATCCCCGCGGCCTCAAGGGGGATGAGGTGCCGCTCGCGGCCCGCATTCTCAACGTCGTCGACGCCTTCGACGCGATGACCTCGGATCGTCCCTATCGCAAGGCGCTTCCCATCGATCGTGTGATCCAGGAGCTCGAGGTCTACAAGGGGAAGCAGTTCGACGAGCAGGTGGCCGGCATTCTCCTCGATCTCTACTGGAAGGGTGAGTTCCAGCTCATCGTCGAGGCGGATGCCACGACCGAAATCTACAACTCCCTCGTTGAGCACGTGCAGGTCTGATGGGCCGGGACCCCGGCTGCTTGGAGGAGCGAATGGCGGGTTCGAAATACAAGGAATCGGGCGTCGATATCGACGCCTCGAACAAGGCGAAGAAAAAGATCGCCGCCCTCGCGCGGGGGACGTGGGGGAAGGAAGTGCTCTCGGAGATCGGCAATTTCGGCGGCCTTTTCGAGATGCCGGGCGGGCTCAAGAGCCCCGTGCTCGTCTCGAGCGTGGACGGCGTCGGAACGAAGCTCAAGGTCGCCTTTCTCGCGAAAAAGCACGACACGGTCGGCGAGGATCTCGTGAACCACTGCGTGAACGACATCCTCGTCCAGGGCGCCGAGCCGCTCTTTTTCCTCGATTACATCGCGAGCGGAGTCGTCGATCCGGAGATCGTGGCCGACGTCGTGAAGGGGATCGCGCGGGGATGCAAGGACAACGGCTGCGCGCTCATCGGCGGCGAGACCGCGGAGATGCCCGGGTTCTACGGCGGGGGAGAGTACGACCTCGCCGGGTGCATCGTCGGCGTCGTCGACCGCGCCCGGCTCATCGACGGGCGCTCCATACGGCCGGGGGATTCCCTCTGGGCCTTTCCGTCGAGCGGCCTTCACACGAACGGCTATTCCCTCGCGCGCACAATCGTCTTCGAGGAAGCGAAGCTCTCGATCGACGACGAGCTCCCCGGCACGGGGACGAGCGTCCGCGAGGCGCTTCTCGCCGTGCACCGGAGCTACCTTCCCGAGATTCGGGACCTGCGCTCGCGC
>JBAZPL010000107.1:0-8961 GCA_041648155.1 Candidatus Krumholzibacteriia bacterium | reverse complement strand
CCTCAGCCCGTCCGCCTTCTCGCGCACCGCCTTCTCATTCTTCTCGAGATCCCGATACGCGGATGCTTTTTCCCTCTTTGTGCTCAGAAGATCGATATCGGCATCGAGGCGCAGCGATTTCGAATCGATGTCCGAAATCGTTTTGAAGAGTCCCGCTCGCTCGCTCGCGAGGGTCGAGGCCCTGGCCGCGTCGCGCTCGAGTCGTTCGACGTCGTCCATGAAGCGCTTCACCGGACCCCGATTCGCCTCGTTGACCGGCCGGTCTCTCCCCCTGATGAGCTCTTTCCGCTTGTTCTCGACCGTCTGTTGAACCCCGGCCGGAGTGGCGTTTCCCCAACCTCCTCCGAGGATTTCCTCGATTGCTTCGCCGATCGCCGACGTCCCGTCGCAGACCAGGGCGAGCTCTTCATGGCGCACACCGCACACGCGAAGGAAAAGGTTCTCGTCGGGAAGGGGAAGATGCGCTCCGAGAAACTCGTCCACGGCCTTCCCCTTCGCGAATGGCTTGGCTTCCCCCGAGCGGGAGATCGTCTGCTCCTTCGAGTCGAAGTCGCGGACGAGACGGTACGGAACCTGTCCGAGCCGGAATTCGATTTCGATCCTGAAGCGCTCGGCGCTCCCCCACCGCGAGAGGGAGAGAATGTCGCTCTTCTGCGATGCCGCGTTCGCGTAGAAGCCGGCCGCGATGCCGCGAAACAGGCTCGACTTTCCCCCTTCGTTCGGGGACAGAACGACGTTGAGGCCGGGCGCGAGCTCGACGGAAGCCTTCTTGAAGGCGAGAAAATTCTCGAGAGCGACACGCTCGATCCACACGTTCGATTACCCCCTCGGCCGACGAAAAGCGCGGGCCGTCGTCAGCCGATCAGATCCCTGCCTTTGAACAGCTGATACCCGAGCTGGAGCGCCTCTTCGTAAAGCTCCCTCGTCTCGCCTTCGGCGCTCTCGATCCTTCTCAGCATGCTCCGCACGAACGCGCCCGCCACCGTATCCCGGGGAACGGCGAGAAGCTCCTCCTTCGAAATCTCCCTCGAAGGCCCCTTCCCCGAGAGCCGCGCGGAGAAGTACTGCCGTTCGAGCTCCGCGATCCCCTGTGCCGGATCGAGCGCCGAGTCGATGCCGACGAGCCCCGCGAGTGCGAGATCGAGGATGAGATCGCGGTCGGGAGGAACCTCGCGCAGAACCTTTGCCGCGAATTCATCCGATGATTGAAGACCGGTGCAGTCGATGACGCGCCTTTCGATGCGCCGTTTGCCGATTCGCCTTCGCTCGAACGACGCAGCGCCGCTTGCGAGCGTGACCGAAACGGCGAAACCGGCGCCCTGCTGATCTCTCGCGACGATTTCGGGAGAACCGCTGTAAAGAACCGGCGATGCCTGCTCCCGCAGGACCTTGAACGAATGCCAGTGCCCGAGAGCGACATAATCGAATCCGGCAGCGAGATCGTCGAGCCGCGCCGGCGCTTCCTTCGGGTCGAGGCCGGCGGAGAATCCCTCGACCGAGCAATGCGCGACGCAGACGTTCCACCGGCGGCCGGCAACCGGCGCAAGACCCGCGAAAACGCTCTCCGCCGGGACATTCGAGGAGAGCGCCTTGCCGTGCACGGCGAGCGAGAGCTCCGGGATATCGATCACCGTGTTTCCCGGCGTGAGAACGCGGACGTTCCCGATCGATTCGAAACGTTTCAACTCGCGCTCGAAAACCGACCCGGGCGCGTAGTGATCGTGGCCTCCCGGGAGAATGACGACGCGGCACGAGGCCCCCGCGTCGCGGAGGCATCCGATGACGTACGAAACGTCCGCTTCGCTTGCGCCGAACGCCGAATCGAAGAGATCCCCCGCGATGAGGAGAACGTCATATTTCTCATCCCGCGCGATGCGCGTGATCCCGGCGAACGCCTCGCGCAGGGCGAGGCGCTGCTCGCTCCCTTTCATCCCGAGAAACAGGAACGGCGCGCCGATGTGCACGTCCGATGTATGGAGAAGACGAAGCGTTTCCATCATAACTCCTCGCCGGCGGACATTACGTTCTCTCCGAAAAAAGGGCTTCGAGATACGCTCTGCCCTCGATCGCTCCCGCGACGTCGACCTCGAAGGTCATCAGCGGCAGGGGAGCGCGGCCGCGCAGTATCTCCGCGAGCGCGGGAAAATCGAAGATGCCTCGACCCGGCGGAAGGTGATCGTCCGAGGATCCGTCGTTGTCGTGCAGATGGAGCGCGATCACTCTCTCGCCGAGGAGCTCCCACCATCGAGCCACGGGAAGCCGCGAGAACGCGTTGATATGTCCCGTATCGAGACACACCATCGCCTCGCGGTCCGGAAGGACCTCGATGAGACGGGCGAGCTCCTCGGGACGCTCCTCCCACACGTTCTCGAGGGCGATGCGCACGCCGAGCCCGCGCGCCTTCTCGAGAATCGGGCCCATGCGGACGCTCCAGTTCCCGAGCCACTCGCGCAGGCCCGCGCGCGAGAAGCGCGGAGAGTAATTCGTGTGAACGACCATCACGGAACCACCGAGCCCCGCCGTCACCTCGAGCCCGCGTGCGAGGCACGCAGCGCTGTATTCAGCGATATGAGCGTCAAGGCTCGCGATGTCGAGCCCGAGGAAAGGGCCGTGCGTGAAGGTCGCGAGCGAGCGGGCGGCGAGGAGCTTCCCCATTCGCGCAACATCGGCGTCGGCAAGCTCCATGAGATGCCCCGCGTCTCTCATCCGCACTTCGGGATTAAATCCGGCCCGCGCGATCGAATCGAATTTGTCCTCGAGCTCGTCGAGCAGGACGCTCGCGTGAAAAATCATGTGAACCACCGTGCGCCCGCGCGCAAGCTCCCCCTTGACCGGCTCCTGCGATATGAGTATTCTACGAAGCACGCGCCGGAGCGTCCGGAACATCCGGATCGCGCCGGCGGGCGTCAACGTAACACATACGCGGCCGATATTGCAAGAACGAGGCTTCGAACGGGCAAGGCGGTGCACGGCATGAAACTGGTGGAATGCGTTCCCAATTTCAGCGAGGGACGCGACGCGGCGAAGATCGAGCAGATAGCGGACGAGATTCGCGCGACCGACGGGGTGAAGCTCCTCGACGTCGATCCGGGCAAGGATACGAACCGGACCGTCGTGACCTTCATCGGAACTCCCGAGGCGGCTCTCGAAGCGGCGTTCAAGGCGATAGCGAAAGCCGCGGAGATCATCGACATGCGGACGCACACCGGCGCCCACGCGCGTCTCGGAGCGACGGACGTATGCCCGTTCGTGCCGGTTTCGGGGGTTACGATGGACGACTGCGCGACGCTCGCCCGCGCCCTCGGCGCGCGGGTGGCCGCGGAGCTCGCGATCCCCGTGTACCTCTACGAGGAGGCGGCGGCGAGCCCCGAGCGGCGGAACCTCGCGAACATCCGCCAGGGCGAATACGAGGGTCTCGCCGAGAAGCTCAAGGATCCCGTGTGGAAACCGGACTTCGGCCCCGCGTCGTTCAACCCGAAGAGCGGCGCGACGGTCATCGGCGCCCGCGAGTTCCTCGTTGCGTACAACGTCAACCTCAATACGCGCGACGTCCGGATCGCGCGCGAGATCGCCTTCGATATACGCGAGAAGGGACGCGCGAAGCGCGATGCATCGGGTGCCGTCATGAAGAACGAAAGCGGCGAAACAATATTCGCGCCGGGCAAATTCAAGGCATGCAAGGCGGTCGGCTGGTACATGGAGAATTTCGGCCGCGCCCAGATCTCGATGAATCTCGTCAATTACCGGATCACGCCCCCGCACCTCGTTTTCGACGAATGCGTGAAGCTCGCCGAGAGCCACGGGGCGCGCATCACGGGGAGCGAGCTCGTCGGCCTCGTCCCGCTCGAGGCGATGCTGCAGGCGGGGCGCCATTACCTCGCGAAGCAGAAAAAGACGACGGGAGTTCCCGAATCGGAGCTCATCCACATCGCGGCGCTCTCCATGGGCATGAGCGACCTCTACCCGTTCGAGCCCGCGAAGAAGATCATCGAATACCAGTTCAGGACGGAGGGTCCCCTCGTCGGGATGAAGGTGAATCATTTCGCGGACGTCCTCTCGACCGATTCTCCCGCTCCGGGAGGCGGGAGCGTCGCCGCGCTCTGCGGGGCTCTGAGCGGCGCGCTCTCCTCGATGGTGGCCGCGCTCACCCACGGGAAGAAAGGGTACGAAAGCGCGTCCGGCGAGATGGAGAGAGCCGGCGTCAGGGCACAGGAGCTCAAGGCCGCGTTTCTCGCGGACGTCGACCGCGACACGGACGCCTTCAACAGGGTGATGGAGGCCATGCGCCTCCCGAAAGGCACCGAGGAGGAGAGAAAATCCCGCGAGGCCGCGATTCAAAAAGCGACGAGGGAGGCCACGCTCGTGCCCCTCGGCGTTCTCTCCCGCTCGCTCGAGGCGGCCAATCTCGCGCGGACCGTCGTCGAGCACGGAAACAGGAATTCGATCAGCGACGGAGGCGTGGCGGCGCTCGCGGCACGAACCTCCGCCGAGGGGGCGTTCCTCAACGTGGCGATAAACCTCCCCGGCATCACGGACGAGCGTTTCCGGAGCGAGACGCTCGCCGAAGCGAAGCGGCTCCGCTCCGAGATCGTCCCCCACACGGAGGAGACGGTGCGGCTCGCGGAGCACGCGATCGCCGCGGGGAAGTGACGCTCATGCCCAAACTCGATTTCTCCTTCACGCGGACGCACGTCGCGGAGCGTGCGCTCTCCGCCGCGCTTCCCGGCGCGCTCGACAAGCTGCGCTCCCTCGTACGGCGGGAAGGCCCGGGCGCCGACATGCTCGGTTGGCTCGATCTGCCGCTCGCGCCGCGCGGCGAGATCGAACGGATCACGGACAGGGCGAAACGGATACAGGACGAGAACGACTGTCTCGTCGTCGCCGGCATCGGCGGCTCGTACCTCGGCGCCCGCGCCGCGATCGAGGCGCTGCCCCGGGAAGCCCCCTTCCCCGTTCTGTTCGCGGGCGTCAACCTCTCCCCCGAGTACCACGAACGCCTCTTCGCGCGGCTCGAAGGAAAGCGATTCGCGCTCTGCGTCATATCGAAATCGGGAACGACGCTCGAGCCCGCGATCGCCTTCCGCATCCTGCGGAACAAGCTTCTCGATCGGTTCGGCGAAGAGGGCGCCCGCAAAAGAATCATCGCCGTGACGGATCGCGAATCGGGAGCGCTGCGGCGCATGGCGGCAAAGGAATCGTATGTCGATTTCACGATTCCCGCCGGCGTCGGCGGACGGTTCAGCGTGCTCTCTCCCGTCGGCCTCTTTCCCTGCGCCGTCGCGGGGATCCCGGTGCGCGAGATGCTCGACGGCGCCGCGGCGGCGCTCGGCCGGTTCACAAGGAACGACGCGTCGAACGACGCGGTTCGCTACGCCGCACTCAGACATCTCCTTCTCCGCGCGGGAATCGCGGTCGAGGTTCTTTCGACCTTTCACCCCGAGCTCGCTTCGCTCTGCGAATGGTGGAAGCAGCTCGCCGGCGAATCGGAGGGAAAGAACGGCCGGGGCCTCTTTCCCGCCTCAACCGTCATGAGCACCGACCTCCATTCGCTCGGGCAGTATCTCCAGGAAGGGCCGCGGAGCATTCTCGAAACCTTCCTCTCCGCGGCTGAACCGCGCGCGGATATCGCGATACCCGCCGACGCGGACGACGAAGACGGTCTGAACTACCTCGCGGGGCGTCGTCTGAGCGAGGTGAACCGCACCGCTTTGGACGGCACGCGCGAGGCGCACGCGGCGGGAGGAATTCCCGTTCTCACGATCGAAACGGAATCGATCACCCCCGGCTCCGTGGGAGAGCTTTTCGTCTTCTTCGAGATCGCGATCTCGGCCTCCGCGCGCCTTCTCGGCGTCAATCCGTTCGATCAACCCGGAGTCGAGGAATACAAGAGAAGAATGTTCAAGCTTCTCGGAAAGCCCGAATCTCCATGATCCGTCTCTTTCCGGAAATCCGCCTTCCGCGGGGGAACCGCGCGTATGCGGGAATCCTCGCTCTTGCGCTCGCGGCGAACCTGATCCTCTGCGCCGCATGCGCGCCGCGCGCACCGTATACGAAAGAGACCTTCGTCATGGGAACGAAGGCGTGGGTGACGATCGCCGGCATGAGCGATCCCGACGCCGAGCGCGCCGCGCAAACGGCTTTCCGCGAGATGTACCGCATCGAGAGCGTCATGAGCACGTGGCGCCCTTCGAGCGAGATCTCCCGTCTCAACGCGGATTCGAGCGGAACGCCTTGCGCGGTTTCGCGCGAGCTCTTTTCTCTCATCGACAGCGCCCTCTTCTATTCGAGGGCGACCTCGGGCGCTTTCGACGTGACGATCCGCCCGCTCGTACGCCTGTGGGGCTTTCAGGGCGGGACCGCGGCGCTCCCGCCCGACGCCGAGATCGCGCGCGCCATGTCGCTCGTCGGGTTCGGAAAGATCGCTCTCGATCCGTCGAGATCGACGATCGCCCTCCCTCCCGGCATGCAGATCGACCTTGCCGGCATCGCGAAAGGATACGCCGTCGACCGCTGCGTCGCCGTCCTCGCGGGGCTCGGCGTCCGGAGCGCCCTCGTCAACATCGGCGGCAACATCTTCGCGATGGGCGCGCCTCCCGGGGAACAGGGCTGGAAAATCGGCGTCCGCGATCCGAAGGGGGGCCTCGAAACGGTGGGAACGCTCATCCTCCGAGACGAGGCGGTCGCGACCTCGGGGAACTACGAGAATTTCGTCGAAATCGAGGGAAGACACTACGGCCACATCATCGATCCGCGGACGGGACGGCCCGTCTCGCGCGTCCTGAGCGCCACGGTCGTTGCGCCCACGGGGCTCGCCTCGGACGCGCTCTCGACCGGGCTTTTCGTCCTCGGGCCCGACGATGCACGGGCGGTCGTCGAACGGCTCGCGGGTGTCGCGGCCCTTTTCGCCATGGCGGACGATCGCGGGATCGTTTACCGTTCGACCGGGGACATCGACCGGCAATTGACCCTCAAGAGCGCGGGACTGACTCGATGAATCCCTGAACCGCGGAGAGGCTGATGCAATGGTCCAAAGAAACATGCCACTCAAGCCAATCGGAATGCCGTTCTGTGTCGCCCTCGCATTGCTCGGTTTATGTTTTTCGATCATGGCTCAACAAACAGCACCGAAGGAGACAGGCGCACCCGCCGACTCCATGAAAATGGCGCTCGATGCAAAGACGATCTCCCTGATGGATAGTCGCTGTGCCGGATGCCACGGCGGAAAGAAGCCAAGGATGGGGCTCAACCTCGAGCCGGCAAAGCTCGTCGAAGCGGTGAAGGACATACGGAGCCGGCAGATCGATTCCCTCAAGCTCGTCGACACGCAAATGCCCGAAAAGAGCTACCTCCTCATGAAAGTGCGCGGCGACAAAGGGATCAAGGGATCCCGGATGCCGGACAATGCGCCCGTTCTCTTCGCCGGCGAGATCAAGACGATCGATCTCTGGATACGCGGCATTTCCGGATCCCGACGCGGCTCAATGACGGCTCCCTCCGCCGCGGACAGCACGCGGACGCGATGAGCCGAACCGGACTTCTGTTCAGGAAAGGCGGTGCGATATGATCAGAAAAGAGCTCCGGCTCCCTATTCTCGCGATCTTCCTTCTGTCGCTCGGCGGGTGGCTCCTCCACGTGAGGATTCATACCGTATCGTTCGACGCCGCAAACCCGTCGAACCCGGCTCTCTTGGTACCCTATCTCGTGGGGATTCTCAGCATCGTCGCCGTCCCGTTTCTCCTCAACTACCGGCGCACATTCGTCGTCGGATACCTGCTCAACGGCATGAGCGTCGTCATCGGCACGCTCGCGATGGGAGCGTTCAGCCTCGCGAAGTTTTCCTCACCGGTCACCTTCAATGGCCTCGTCGTCGGGACCTTGCTCGCCGATATCCTGCTCCTCTTTCCGAAGCTCTTCCTCGGGCAAATGGTTCTGCTCCACTATCACCCGAACGGAATGGGCAGGCTCTTCACCCCGTTCTGGTGGACGAAGCACTTCATTTACCTGAGCGTGATCATCACCCTCGGGCATTTTCTCTGGAGGTAACGCCGTGAAGCACTTTATGAGAGGCCGGATCGGATGGTGGATTCTGCACGTCGCGGGCGTAGCCTTCGTATTCTATCTCGGACATCTCGTCCGATTCTAGCGGCCGGCGCCGGCCGCGCGCGGCTCCCGGCCGCTACTTGGCCGCTTCGGGACCCTTCTCGCCATGACCGAACCATCCGCGGAAGACCTCGCAGCTCGCGCAGTCGTGCTCCTTGCGGAAGGTGGGCGTCCGTCCCGCCTTCTTCGCCATGTAGATCTCGAGACGGTTCATCGCCCCGAGCATGGAGCCCAGCAGAATGAACGCGCCGGGCGCGAGAATGATGAGGAGAAACGGCACGTACGATTGCCCCATGATCTGCGCGCCGAACATTGTGCCGTTCCCGATGAGCTCGCGGATCATGCTGATGACGACGATCGAGATCGTGAATCCGAACCCCATCCCGAGCCCGTCGAGCAGCGAGTAGAACACGCCGTTCTTTTGGGCGTACGCCTCGGCTCTTCCCATGATGATGCAGTTCACGACGATGAGCGGGATGAAGATGCCGAGCTTCTGGTAAATGGGATGGAAATAGGCGTTCATGGCGAGATCGACGACCGTGACGAAGGTCGCGATGATGACGATGTACCCGGGGATTCGGATCTTCTTCGGGATAAAGTTGCGGAGCGCCGATATAATCACGTTCGAGCAGACGAGGACGAAGGTGGCGGCGAGCCCCATGCCGATCCCGTTCCAGGCCTCCGTCGTAATTGCCAGCGTCGGACAGAGACCGAGGACGATCCGGAATATCGGATTCTCGGCCCAGAGCCCTTTCGTGAACTCTCTCGTCGCTCCCACTACTTGCCTCCCTTGGCGTCGGCCTTCTGCTCCGCCGGCATACCGGGCATGCACGCCTTCGGCGCGCCGAACACCTCGACCTT
>JBAZPL010000106.1:0-9013 GCA_041648155.1 Candidatus Krumholzibacteriia bacterium | reverse complement strand
CGGCGTCGACTGGAACCCGTACACGAACGAGGTGAAACCGGCAGTGGTGAAGGACTTCGATGGAGACGCGCCGGTCCCGGCGAACGTGACGAACAGCCCCGAACCGGACACGCGATACGCGATTCTGCTCAGTACGTTCAAGGCCGCCCGGCTCGTGGACCCCTATTCGCCGACGGCTCCGACCCTCATCGCGCGGCGCTTCGACGAGAACCGCGAGATTCCCGAAGCGCGCGTGAAGGAGATGCTCGTCCAGGTCGTTTCGTCGCCGCTCGTGCCGAAGGTGGCGAAACTCATCGAGCAGCGCCTCGGACGCAAGCTTGAGCCGTTCGATATCTGGTACAACGGATTCAGGGCGCAGAGCTCGAACTCTCAGGAGGAGCTCGATAAACTCGTCGCGCAGAGATATCCGAACGCGGAGGCGTTCGAGAAGGACATTCCGAATATTCTCATGAAGCTCGGCTTTTCGAGCGACCGCGCCGCGAACATCGCGAAATACATCGCGGTCGATCCCGCGCGAGGATCGGGGCACGCGGCGGGAGGGGGCATGCGCGGCGCCACGGCGCATCTGCGCACCCGCCTCGGACGCAATGGAATGGATTACAAGGGATTCAATATCGCCGTCCACGAGCTCGGCCACAACGTCGAGCAGGTTCTCTCCCTCAACGACGTCGATTACGCGCTTCTCCAGGGCGTGCCGAACACCGCGTTCACGGAAGGATTCGCCTTCGTTTTCCAGGCCCGCGATCTCGAGATTCTCGGGCTCGACGTGAAGCGCGACGAGACGGCGGCGGCGCTCAAGACGCTGAACGATTTCTGGGGCGCCTACGAGATTTCGGCCGTTTCGCTCATCGACATGGAGGTCTGGCGCTGGATGTACGATCATCCCGAGGCGACGCCGGCCGAGCTCAAGAATGCCGTGATCCGCATATCGATCGACATGTGGAATAAGTATTTCGCGCCGGTATTCAAGACGAAGGACGTCATTCTGCTCGGCATCTACTCGCACATGATTGATGCATCCCTTTATTTGCCCGATTATCCGATAGGACATCTCATCGCCAATCAGATCGAAGCTCGCATGGAAGAGGCCGGCAGCGTCGGGCCCGAGTTCGAGCGCATGGCGACGTTCGGCAGCGTCGCCCCCGATCTCTGGATGAAGAACGCCACCGGTTCTCAGGTCGGGGCGGAGGCGCTCCTCGCCGCGGCTGAAAAAGCTCTCACTATAGTCAAAGCAGGGGGTACAAAGTAACCGCATGGGCACATACACGGCACGAAGAGTCCTCGTCACCGGAGCCCTCGGACAGATCGGCTCGGAGCTGACGCTCGGTTTGAAGGATCGCTACGGCGCCGATAACGTGATCGCGACGGATATTCAGCCTGACACGAAGAAGAAGCTCTCGGGCGACGTGCCGTTCGCCCTGCTCGACGTGCTCAAACTCGAGATGGTCGAAGCGGTTGTTCAGAAGTACAAGGTCAATACGATCTACCATCTGGCCGCGCTCCTCTCGGCGGTCGCGGAGAGAAAACCGCGCGAGGGATGGGACATCAACATGAACGGCCTCCTCACCGTTCTCGACGCCGCGCGGGCGAACAAGTGCAGCCTGTTCTTTCCGAGCTCGATCGGAGCTTTCGGGCCGACGACGCCGCACGACGGAACGCCCCAGGACACCATCCAGCGGCCCGAGTCGATGTACGGCGTGACGAAGGTGGCGGGAGAGCTTCTCTGCGATTATTATTTCAAGCGATTCGGGATCGATACGCGCGGCGTCCGTTTCCCCGGCATCATCTCGAACGGAACGCTTCCCGGCGGCGGGACGACCGATTACGCGGTGGAGATATTCTATGCGGCGATCAAGGAGCGAAAATATACCTGCTTTCTCAAACAGGGCACTTCGCTCGACATGATGTACATGCCCGACGCGATCAAGGCCGCGACGGGCGTCATGGAGGCGGATCCGGCGAAGCTGAGGCATCGGAATTCGTTCAACGTCACCGCGATGCATTTCACTCCCGAGATGCTCGCCGCGGAGATTCAGAAGCATATCAAGGACTTCGCGATGGATTACCGCGTCGATCCCATGCGGCAGCGGATCGCCGATTCGTGGCCGAACTACATGGACGACAGCGCCGCGCGAGAGGAGTGGGGCTGGATGCCCGATTTCGATCTCGCGGCGATGACGGTGGACATGATCCGGGTTCTCGGGGCGAGATACGAACGGGGGCTGCTCTCATGAAAGGACACCGATGTACACGGAAAAGATGAAGAAGGAGCTTCAAACCACTCTTCTGGAGATCAAGGACGCGGGGCTCTACAAGACCGAACGGGTCATCATTACCGAGCAGCGGCCCGCGATCAAGGTGGAGTCGGGACAAGAAGTTCTCAACTTCTGCGCGAACAACTATCTCGGTCTCTCCAACAACAAGGATCTCGCCGCCACGGCGTGCGAGGCCATGCGTACGCGCGGATTCGGCCTTTCCTCGGTGCGGTTCATCTGCGGGACGCAGGATATCCACAAGAAACTCGAGCGCCGGATCGCCGAGTTTTTCGAGATGGAGGATGCGATCCTGTACTCTTCGTGCTTCGACGCGAACGGGGGTCTCTTCGAAGTGCTTCTCGGTGAGGATGACGCGATCGTCTCCGACGCGCTGAACCACGCTTCGATCATCGACGGCATCAGACTGTGCAAGGCGAAGCGTTTCCGGTACAACAACAACGACATGGCCGATCTTCGTGCCAGGCTCATTGAGGCGAAGACCGCCGGCGCGAAGCGGATCATGATCGCGACGGACGGCGTCTTCTCGATGGACGGCATCGTCGCGAAAGTGGACACAATCTGCGATCTCGCCGAGGAGTATGAAGCCCTGGTCATGGTCGACGATTCTCACGCGACCGGATTTTTCGGTCCGACGGGGCGGGGGGCCGTCGAGCACTGCGGCGCGATGGGAAGAGTCGACATCATCACCTCGACGCTGGGCAAGGCGCTCGGGGGCGCTTCCGGCGGCTTCACCACGGGGCGCAGGGAAATGATCGACCTTCTGCGGCAGCGGTCGCGTCCGTACCTTTTTTCGAATACGATGGCGCCGGCGCTCGTCGCCGCGTCGATCGAGGTCCTCGATATGCTTTCGCGGACGAGCGATCTGAGGGAGAACCTCAGACGGAATACGAAATATTTCCGGGAAAAAATGACCGCGGCCGGCTTCAACATCATACCGGGCGAGCATCCGATCGTTCCGGTCATGCTCGGCGACGCGAAGCTCGCGCAGGCCATGGCGGCGAAGCTTCTCGACGAGGGAATCTACGTCATCGGGTTCTTCTATCCGGTCGTGCCGAAGGGAGCGGCCCGAATCCGCACGCAGATCTCGGCCGCGCATACGACGGATCAGCTGGATAAGGCGATCGCGGCATTCACGAAGGTTGGAAAAGAGCTCGGAGTCATTTCCTGAAAACAGCCGCAAGGAGGGCAGGATGAATGCAGATGTGCTGAGGACGTTGACCGGATGGATTCCCTGGCTCGGTGTCGCCGGGATGATCATAGCGGTGATCACCTACTTCGATATCATGAGAAAACCGGCCGGGAACGAGTTGATGCAGAAGCTATGCGACAAGATTCATCACGGCGCGTTCGTGTTCATTAAACGGGAATACCAGATCATCGCCGTCTTTATCGTGGTCGTTTTCGCGGTTCTTTGGATCACGCTCAGCGTATGGACCGCCGTCGCCTTTCTCGGCGGCGCCCTGTGCTCGATGACGGCGGGGCTCCTCGGGATGCAGGCGTCGACGAGGAGCAACGCGCGGACGACCCAGGCGGCGATGGACGGTGGAGTATCGAGCGCGCTCGCGGTCGCGTTCCGGGGCGGCTCCGTCATGGGAATCAGCGTGGCGGCGCTCGGGCTCGTCGGGCTCGGTTTCTTCTACATTTTCACGCAGGATCCTCTCATCATCAACGGATTCGCGATGGGGGCGAGCTCGATCGCGCTCTTCGCGCGCGTCGGCGGCGGTATTTACACGAAGAGCGCCGACGTCGGTGCCGATCTCGTCGGCAAGATCGAGGCGGGAATTCCCGAGGACGATCCCCGGAATCCCGGCGTCATCGCCGACAACGTCGGCGATAACGTCGGGGATACGGCCGGTATGGGAGCGGATCTATTCGAGAGCTACGTGGGAAGCGTCGTCGCGACGATGGCGATCGGCGCCATCATGATAGAGCCGATGCGGTACATGTCGCTGCCCATCGTCCTCATCGGGATCGGTCTCATCGCCTCTCTCCTCGGCATCGCGTCGATCGGATTCCTCAAACGCCTGAGTCCGGCGTCCGCGCTTCGCTACGCGACATATGTCGCGGGTCTCATTTTCCTCGTCGGCGCGTTCTTCGCGACGAAGGCCATCATCGGCGCGCTGAATCCGTTCTACGCGGTGCTCGCCGGCATCCTCGCGGGGATCCTCATCGGACTCGAAAGCGAATATTACACGTCCGGGTCCCCCGTCAGGACGGTCGCGAACGCGAGCACGACGGGACCGGCGACGACCATCATCACGGGGCTCGCCGTCGGATTCGAAAGCGTCATACTTCCGATTTTGACCCTGTGCGCCGCGATCTACATCGCATTCATGACGAACGGGCTTTACGGGATCGCGCTCTCCGCGGTCGGCATGCTCGCGACCATCGGGATCGTCATGTCGACCGATTCGTACGGGCCGATCGCCGACAACGCCGGCGGCATCGCGGAGATGTCGCACGCGGGTCCCGAGGTTCGAAAGATCACGGACCGGCTCGATTCCCTCGGCAATACGACCGCGGCTATAGGCAAGGGCTTTGCGATCGGATCGGCGGCGCTCACGACGCTCGGGCTCTTCAGCGCGTATCAGAAAACGGCGAAGCTTGAGAGTATCAGCCTTTCGTCGGCGACGGTCGTCATCGGGCTCTTCCTCGGCGCGGCGATGCCGCTCGTGATCGCCTCGCTCACCATGAAAGCGGTCGGCAAAGCGGCCAACAAGCTGGTCATCGAGATACGCCGGCAATTCCGCGAGATCAAAGGGCTCATGGAAGGGACGGCTGAACCGGATACGGGCACATGCGTCGATATCGTGACCAAGAACGCGCTTCGGGAAATGATAATTCCGGGCACGCTGGCGGTCGCCCTGCCGATCATCGTCGGCTTCACTCTCGGGCCCGCGGCGCTGGGCGGGTTCCTCGCCGGCGCGACGGCGACGGGAGTTCTCTTCGGCATCTTCATGGCGAACGCGGGGGGCACCTGGGACAACAGCAAGAAATGGATCGAAGCGGGGAATCTCGGCGGCAAGGGAACGCTGACACACGCCGCAGCGGTGGTCGGAGACACCGTGGGCGATCCGTTCAAGGACACGTGCGGCCCGAGCATGAACATCCTGATCAAGCTCATGTCGGTCGTGGCGCTCGTGTTTGCTCCGCTTTTCATCCGTTAGGATGAACGGCTTTAAATGAAAACCGGCGGAGCCCCTGCAAAAAGCCTTGCAGGGGCTTCGCTTTTGTATTTAATTCTTGGTAAGAATAATTAGGGTTTCATCTTCAAGGAGGTCGGTTTTGAAGAGATTTACTCTGCTCCTGGCTTTGTCGGCGATGCTTCTCGCCACGGGCGCTGCTTTTGCGGCACAGGACAAGAATATGGTTCCGTGCAGCGTGTGCGGTTATCTGATTCCCAAGGCCGAGGCGCTCGCGACCGAGTATGAGGGGACGACGTACTATTTCTGCGAAGCGGGATGCAAAGCGTATTTCCTTATGAATCCTGCCGCAATGGCGGTCGGAATGGATATGGATCCGGTGTGCGGCATGACGGTCAAGAAAGCGGGCTCGATCGAGGCCGTTCACGGTGGACGCCAGATGCATTTCTGCTCGAACGCATGCAAGGATAAATACCTCGCCAACCCGGTGGAATACGAGATCAACTACGACGTGGTGTCCAACGAAGTGAAGCCACAGAAGGAAATGAAATACGCGGCGACATTCGAGGGACGGCCCTACTCCTTCTTGAGCGAGGAGAACAAGAGCGCGTTCGACAAGAATCCCGACGCGTATATCTATGCCGAGTGCCCCGTGACCGGGAAGGTGTTCCTGCGCAAGGATGCGGGGGCCAAGGTCGTGTACGACGGGAAGACGCGGTATTTCTGCTGCAAAGGTTGTCTCGAGAAATTCAACAAGGATCCGAAGAAGTATTCGGGCCCGGCGGCGGCGGCGGCGAAAGGCTGCGGCGAGAAGGACGGGAAGATGAAGAAAGCGGATGAGGGTGCCAAGAAGGAGGCCGGCTGCGCGGCGGCAGAGGCGGGCGCATGCCCGATGGCCAAGACGTGCGGTAAGAAGTAGCGCGGGCCGCATAGCTGCCCTGCTCCCTTTCGCAAAGCGCATCCGTGAAAGTGACGCGTATGAAGATCTCCGGCCGTCGACGGCCGGAGATCTTTTTGTCTTTTGACTTGAGGGGCTCTTTGCCCTAAGATTTCCGCGGCATCCCTTGGTTTTCAACCTTCATGGCTTTTCGGGGCCTCGCATGGGAATCTCGGTAGGAATCATCGGTCTTCCGAACGTGGGCAAATCCACGCTCATGAACGCGCTCTGCCACGCGGGTGCGGAAGCGTCCAACTACCCTTTCTGCACTATCGACGCAAACAGGGGCACGGTCCCCGTGCCCGACGAAAGGCTCGGGAAGCTCGCCGGAATTCTCAAGCCGAAAGAGATCATCCCCGCCACGGTCACATTCATAGACATCGCGGGGCTTGTGAAGGGCGCGCATCGGGGGGAAGGGCTCGGAAACAAGTTTCTCCATCATGTGAGAGAAGCGAGCGTTCTCGCGCACGTGCTCCGGTGTTTCCGGGATGAGGAAGTGAGCCATATGTACGGCACGATCGATCCGCTTCTCGATATCGAGATCGTCGAGACGGAGCTCATGCTCGCCGACGTCGAGCGCGTCGAGAGCCGGCTCGAAAAGGAGAGGGCGCGGTCGAAGGCGCTGAAAAAGGAGGAGCGCAAGGAGCTCGATTTCCTCGAATCGGTTCATGCCTCTCTCCAGCGCGGGGAGCGGTTCGGGCCGGATGCGGTGCCGGCGCCGATGAAGGCGCTCTACGACGAGCTCGAGCTCCTCACGTCGAAACCGCGGATCGTCGTTCTCAATACGGGGTACGACGACCCGGCGGGTCGCGGTGCCGAATGCGCGCGGGTGATCGGGAAATTCGGCGGGAAGAATGTCTTCATCGTCTCGGCGAAGCTCGAGGACGAGCTCGACGCCCTTTCCGACGAAGAGCGATCCCAATTCGTGAAGGAGCTCGGGGTCGATGAACGCGCGAAGCTGAGATTCATCGAAAAATGCCACGACCTTCTCGGCCTCGTGCGCTACTACACGAGCGCGCACGACAAGCTTCAGGCGTGGTCGGTCCCCCGGGGCACGAGCGCCCCCCGAGCGGCCGGCAGGATTCACACCGATATGGAGCGGGGATTCGTCAAGGCCGAGGTGATGAGCTATGAGCACCTCGTCCTTCACGGCTCGCGGGCCGCGGTGCACGCCCATGGTTTCCTGAGGACCGAAGGGCACGATTACATCATTCAGGACGGCGACGTCGTGCATTTCTATTTCAATCCCTGACGGCGCGGGCGCGGCCCGGCGAATCATCCGCGGAACAGGAAACGAAGCATGCTTTCCCGGGGACATGAAACGGTCGATCATACGGCGGACATGGGGATCCGTGGGTGGGGGAGAACGGCGGGGGAAGCCTTCGAGGAGGCGGCCGCCGCTATGTTCGAGCTCATGGTGGACGCGCGCGGGCTCGGCCCCTCGAGGCGCTCGACGATATCGCGGGAAGGAGCGGATCTCACGGAGCTCCTCATTGAGTTTCTGAACGGCATGCTGGCCGATGCGGATCTCTCCGGCACCGTATATCTCGGAGCAACGATAACGAAGCTCGATAATGCCGGGGGAACCTGGGCTCTCGATGCCGCGATCGAGGGCGTTCCTCTCGAAGATGTGCGTGACAGGCTTCGCATCGAGGTCAAGGCGGCGACGTACTGCGGGGCGTCGGTACGGGAGCCGGATCCGGGCGTTTGGGTCGCCCAATGTGTGGTCGATCTCTGAGGAAGGGTGCTATGGCGCGAGTCGAAGTTAGGAAAATTCACGACTACCTCTGGGAGATCCCGAAATCGGGTGAGATGAACGTACCGGGGCGGATATATGCCGACGAGGATTCGATCCGGTTTCTCTTGGCCGAGGGAAAGAGCAAGGAGTGGGACGCCCTTCTCCAGGTGCGGAACGTCGCGTGCCTCCCGGGGATTCGCAAGGCTTCCCTCGCGATGGCGGACATCCATCCCGGGTACGGTTTTCCGATCGGCGGGGTCGGCGCATTTGATCTGGACACCGGGGTCGTCACGATAGCCGGTGTCGGATTCGATATCAATTGCGGCGTGCGGACGATGATCGTCGGCGTCTCGAAAGAGGACGTCGAAACGCGGAAAGAGGAGCTCGCCGACGCGCTATTCAGAATCGTCCCCGCCGGAATCGGCTCGACGGGATCGCTGAAGCTCTCCGCGAAGGAGATCGACCAGGTGCTCCTGCGCGGCGCCCGTTTTGTGATCGACCGAGGCTGGGAGTCGGCGAGTGACCTCGCCTATGTGGAAGAGGGGGGGATGGTGGACGGCGCCGATCCGTCATGCGTGAGCACCACCGCCAAGGAGCGGCAGTTCAAGCAGGTCGGCACGCTCGGTTCGGGGAACCACTACCTCGAGGTCCAATACGTCGATACGGTGTACGACGAGAGGGCGGCCGCGGCGTTCGGGCTCGCTCGGGAAACGGTCGTCGTGAGCATTCACACGGGAAGCCGGGCGCTCGGCCACCAAATCGGCACCGATTACCAGTCGGTTCTGCGGCGAGCGAGCGAAAAGTATAAGATCCCGATCCGCGAATCGGAGCTTATCGCGGCGCCCATCAAAAGCCCCGAAGGGAAGCGTTACATCGGCGCGGTCAAGGCGGGGATCAACTGCGCATTCGCCAACCGACA
>JBAZPL010000105.1:0-9118 GCA_041648155.1 Candidatus Krumholzibacteriia bacterium | reverse complement strand
GGATTGCGGAGCGGGTTCGCTCAGAAGCGGGAAACGCCGTGCGGGTGCTGTCGTTTCAGCCCCTGAGGACGATTGCCGCAGTCTTCGCCTCGTGCGATGCCGTCGTCGCCAATGACGGCGGGATAATGCACCTGGCGGTCGCGGTCGGGTGTCCGACGGTCGCCGTTTTCGGGCCGACGGAGCCGGATATATGGTTTCCGTACGAGGGAAAAGGCCCCTTCGCCCTCGCGAGCCGCCGGATGGATTGTGCTCCTTGCCACAAGCACGAGTGCGAGAGCGTGGAATGCCTTGAGGGCATCGGGCCCGAGGAAGTGCTTGGCCGCGTCCAAGGTGTGCTCGCATGGAAAGAGCCGGCGTTGCCCCGGGGACCAAACGGTGCCTGAAGCCTCATTTGCCGCAGCAGTGCACGGTAATTGCACCGGCTGGAAGAGGAGGCGAGCAGTTCGTCGCTGCATGATCGAATAATATGCATGTAATAGTTATATATGGAAGGTGTTATGGTAATAATCAAAAGTAAAATATCACATCATGGTATCGGCCTGATTATCCTGCTTGGAACATTTTTCGTCCTCTTTTCCGGTCAGGTGGCGGGTATGCAGGAAGGTGGCGGGGCGGAAACGGAGGATCCTCAGCTCGCGGGTTTCAACCTCGTGCATCTGTTTCCCCGCGAGGTGCCCTTCGGGGAAGGGGAGCTCTTTACCTACGCGATACAGTACGGCTTGATCTACGCGGGGGAAGCGACGCTCGAGATCCGCAACATCGCCGTGCTCGACAGCGCAAAGGCGTACCATGTCATATCGACGGCTCGTACCAGCAGCGCGTTCGATCACGTGTTCAAGGTCCGCGACCGGCACGATTCGTTCGTCGACTACGACAACCTGTTCTCTCTCAGTTTCGAGAAGCATCTGCGCGAGGGGAAGTTCAAGCGCGATGAAAAGGTCATATTCGACCAGAAGAACCACGTTGCGATATATCCGGAAAAGAGGGTGCCCATTGCGCCGAACACGCAGGATTTCCTGAGCGCCGTCTATTACGCGAGAACGCTTCCTCTCGAGGTCGGCCAGGCGATCGCGCTGGCAAATCACACCGGAGGGAAGAATTACCCGATCTACATCAAGGTGCTGCGCCGCGAGAGGATCAAGGTGCCTGCGGGAGAATTCGATTGTCTTGTCGTTGAGCCGATTCTTCAGACGTCGAGTCTTTTCGAGCAGAAGGGGAAGTTGACAATATGGATTACCGATGATACGGTCAAAATGCCCGTTTTGCTGCGATCGAAGGTCGTGATCGGCGCCTTCGAGGCGGTGCTCAAGAGTTACAGGATGAGCACCTCCGAGCGGCGGGTCATCGAGCGGAGGGATATACAGGGAAATGGCGAGTAGATTCGACGAAATAGACCTCACGCGCGTCAGAACCGTTTCCATCCGGGAGCGGGGGAGCAAGGTCTCGGTGCGCGATTTCGGCGATCCGGTCAAGGGCGGGCACGCGTTCGAGCGCTGGAGAGAGTCCCTTCCGCGGCAGCTTGCCGCGAAGCGTCTCGAAACTCTCGCGCGAGCGATTCGTCTCGCCGCGGCGGGCAGGAAAGGCGAGATCGTCTGGATGATCGGCGCGCACGTCGTCAAATGCGGCCTCTCTCGATATCTCATCGAGCTGATGAGAAAAGGATACATCACCGCGATCGCCATGAACGGCGCGGCTGCGATACACGATTTCGAGATCGCCTCCTTCGGGGAAACGTCCGAGGACGTGGGTGAAAACCTCGAGCGCGGGATCTTCGGCTTCGCGCGTGAGACCGCGGAAGGGTGCTTCGCCGCGATCTCGAAGGGTCGCCCGGAAGGATGGGGGCTCGGCGAATCGCTCGGCCGTTCGCTCGGAGAGGCGAAGGCGCCGAACCGGGAGTGCAGCGTTCTTGCGGCGGCGAACCTCTTCGGCATTCCCGCCACCGTTCACGTGGCGATCGGCACCGATATTGTCCACCAGCATCCCGGATTCGACGGCGCGGCGTGGGGAGAGCTTTCGGCGCGGGACTTCCGCATACTGGCCGCGCGTATCGAGCGTCTCGGGCGCGAAGGGGGTGTCGCACTCAACGTCGGTTCCGCGGTCATCCTCCCGGAGGTATTCCTGAAGGCGTTCAGCGTCGCGCGAAATCTCGGCGCTCCTTTCGACCGGCTCACGACGTGCAATATGGATATGACGCAGCATTACCGGCCGAGAGAGAACGTGATCGAACGACCGACCGCCTTCGGCGGCTCCGGAATCTCGATAACGGGGCATCATGAAATCATGATTCCCCTTCTGTATTCCTATCTGCTTTCATAATGGGATGAATCTCAAACTCCTTGCCGTCATTATCGTGCTCGCCGTCGCGTTCAGGGTGCTTTTCTGGCTCGAAGTCGTGGGACCGGCAGCGCCGCTCCGCGGCGACGAGATCGACTATGACGCGATCGCGCGATCCCTCGCTTCGGGGCACGGCTTTTCCTTGAACGCCGACAAGCCGACGGCGTCGCGGCCGCCGCTCTATCCGATCCTTCTCGCCGGCGTCTACCGGATTGCCGGCGCACGGGCGGAGGCGGGGAAGGCCTTTCAAATTTTGCTCGGCGGGGCGATCGTTCTCCTCGCATACCTGCTCGCGCGCAAGCTCTTTTCGGAAAGTGCGGCGGTCGTCGCGGCGGCTATCGTCGCGTGCAATCCGTCGCTCATCTTCATCAGCTCGTACCTGCTCGCGGAAAACATATACATCGTGCTTCTCCTTTCGTTTCTCGTCATCTTCGCGGCAGCGCGGGAGAAACCGCTCTCGTATGCCGTTTGCGCCGCCGGGGGAATCCTGCTCGGGCTCTCGAGCCTCGCCAGGCCGAACGCATTTCCCTTCGCGATGTTCGCGTCCGCGTCTTTCCTGTTTTTCGGAGCGGGTGCGCGCGGGACGCGCCTCGCGAAATCGATCATCATGCTCGCGGCCGTTTTCGCGGTGCTGGCGCCGTGGGCGGCGCGGAACGAGGCTCGGTTCGGCAAGCCCGTTCTCTTCACGACCCATGGGGGGATCACGTTCTATCAGGGGAATAACCGCGTTGCGTACGACGTCCCGACCTATCGCGGGACGGTAGCTCCCCTTGAGGCGCTCCCGGGATGGGATGACATCAAGGGGAAGGGGGAGATCGCCGGGGATGCGGAGGCGTGGAGGCTCGGGAAGGCGTTCATCCGGGAGAATCCCGAGCTCGTTCCGCGGATGGCCGCGTGGAGATTCATGCGGTTCTGGCGGCTCGCCGGCGATGCGCCGTTCAGCGGGGTGAAGAGCGGTTGGTGGTGGGACAAGGGCAAGCGCTTCGGCAGTCTCGCGAGCTCCCTCGACGTCGTTTTTATTTTCTCCATCATCGTCATTCCACTGTTCATCCTCGGCCTCTTGATGACGGTCAGGCGTGCCCGCTCGCTCGTCTATCTCTACGGCGTGATTCTCGTGCACACGGCGACCGCGGTTGTTTTCTTCGGTTCGCTCCGGACACGCATGGGCGTCGAGCCTGTGATCGCCGTCTTCGCCGGATGCTGCGCGGTGCGCCTGCTCGCCTTAGCGCGCAGGAGAAACGCCCCGGACTTCTGACCGCGCGCATTTTGATGATTGACAAAATAGGTCGTTTTATGATACTATCTGATTGCTGAAGGAGGATCATAAAGAGCGTTTGCTATAGGAATTTTGCTTTGAAGCACAGAGGCTCGCGCCTGCCCGCTTTGAAGTAAGTTTTTATGGCAAACGTTTGGTTTTGCCCGGGCAGGCCAAATGCCCGGGTTTTTTGTGGTTATGGAGGCAACAATGGCTGGATCCCCGGAACTGCAGGAAGCAATCTACAGCAAGGAACCGGCTGCGAGCATCGTCGAACTCAACATGGCCCGCGAGAACCGGTTCTACCATTTTCTGAAAAGGGGAACGGATATCGTCGTCGCCCTTTTTCTCCTGACCCTCTTCCTTCCCATAATCCCGGTCGTCACGATCCTGATATCGCTCGATTCTCCCGGCCCGATCTTTTTTCGGCAGAAACGCGTCGGCAAGAACGGGAGGACTTTCAACTTCTACAAGTTCCGCTCCATGGTCAGCGGCGCGGAAAACGTTATGGGGGCGCTCCGACCCTTGAGCGGCGTCGATGGTCCCGTTTTCAAGATCAAGGACGATCCGCGGATAACCCGAGTCGGTCGTTTTCTTCGCCGCTCGAGCCTCGACGAGCTGCCGCAGCTTCTCAACGTGCTCAGAGGGGAAATGAGCATCGTCGGGCCCCGGCCGAATCTCCCCTCCGAAGTATCCCAGTACCTTCCCTGGCAGAAGCGGCGTCTCGAAGTGACGCCGGGAATCACCTGTTTCTGGCAGATCGCAGGGCGCAGCCATATCGGCTTCCAGGAATGGATGCGTCTCGATCTTGAGTACGTGCGTAAACGCAGCTATGTCACGGATCTCAAGATCATGCTCAGAACGGTTCCTGCCGTGATCGCCAGGAAGGGAGCCTACTGATTTCCCGGGCATATATCTTGCATTTAAACAAATTGACAGAGTGTCCCCAGGCATATAGAATCTCACTCAACTGCGTGCAATTGCAGGAGTAGTGGCGGATTCTCTGTATTAACGAAGGCGGATGATGGATAATCGAGGCGCAAAGGTTCTGGCCGCTCTCGGTCTCCTCGTTTTCATACTTTCGGGGTGCGGGGGGGGAAATCGCTTCATTTCGAACCGGAACGGGGAAGTCGAGAGCGGAGAGCTTGTTCTCGACGCCGTTCCGTTGCGGCCGGATACGTCCGAATACGTGATCGGGCACGGGGACGCGATCGACGTTCTCTTTCTCTATAGCAGCGACCTCAACCAGCTCGATCTCAAGGTGAGGCCTGACGGAAGAATCTCTCTCCCGTACGTGGGGGACGTCGTCGCGGAGGGAAGGCCGGTTTCCGTGCTCGACAGCGTGATCACGGCGCGCTACGCGGAGATCATCGTAAATCCCGACGTCACCGTCGTCGTGAGGGATTTCCGGCCGGAGGTCGTCTATGCGCTCGGAGAGGTCAAGAGCCCCGGCGGCTATGAGTATCACAGCGGCATGACGCTCGCGAACGCTCTCGCTCTGGGCGGAGGGCCCAGCAAGAGCGGGAAGTGGAATGAGGTTCTTGTCATCAGGCGCGTCTCGCCGGACCACGTCGTCGGCATCCAGGTCGATATCAACGATCTTCTTTCCGGGAAGCGGTTCGATCTCGACGTTCCGCTCCAGGCCTTCGACATCGTGTATGTGCCGAAATCGAGGATCGCGCGGGGGCAGGATTTCATGGTTGCGCTCAAGGAAATCATCCTGACGCCGGCGGATTTCTACCTGAAAGGCTGGCAACTCGCCAACGTGAAAATCTTGTACGATTTTTACAAGAAATCCGGGACGGCGTACTAGCGGTCGTATGGAAACGTTTGAAATAAAAAAAGAGTCAACGGTAAAGGATTTCCTCGAGGTCATCTTCCGCAGGAAGTGGATTGTACTCGGCATCGTCCTGATCTCGACGGCGATCGTCGTCATTCTCAACATGAGGAAGCCCGCGGAATACGAGTCGAGCGCGAAGGTTCTCATCAAGCGCGGCGAAGCGCCGGGCGTTTTCGATCGGGGCGTGCGCACCCTGAACTGGGAGGAGGAGATCACCTCCCAGATCGAGATGGTGAAATCGCAGACGGTCGCGTCGAGCGCGCAGCTGATCGTGTCGCAGTTCTACCCCAAAGGGTACACGACCGACCGGAAGATACAGCTCGCGAAGGTGAATTCGGGTGTCGTCACGACCTCGAACGTGATCTGGGTCACATACGGTTCCGACGATCCCGTTTTCGTCGAGGCCGCGGTCAACGCGATCGTGACGGCGTACCGAGAATACTACAGCAACACGAAGACTCCTCCGGAGATGGAGGATTTCTTTTCGCAGGAGATCGAGCGGCTTCAAGAGGAGATAGAGTATTGGCGCGAGCACAAGGAGAAGGTTCTCCAGGAGGGTGATATCATCGATATCCAGGATCAGCGGAGGAATCTCCTTGGCCGCATCGCCAACTATGAGAATGAAGTCGACGACGTCGTCCGGGAGCGCCGCGAGAAGGAAGCGGTGATCGGGAGGCTCGACAGCCTTCTCGACTCGCGGATCGAGGATCTCGCCGCGATTTCGAGCGACCTTACCGGGTCGCAGCTCGAAGAGCAACTCATGAGGGATCTGCGCACCAGGCTCCAGGATCTCCGGATCAAGGAGTCCGAGTACTCCGGTAGATACACCGATAAGAATCCGGAGGTCCAGAGGGTTCGCCGGCAGATCGAGGATCTGAGGCAGATGGTGCTTGCCGAGATCCGCACGCAGATCCTTCTGAATAAGAACAAGCTCCTCATCATCGTGCAGAAAGAGGAGACGCTCCGGCAGTTCCTCGCGAAGCTTGAGATCGAGAAAACCCGCTATCCGAAGGCGGAAGTCAAGCTCGAGCGGATCGACGCCGCTCTGACGAAGCTCAAGCGCACGTACGATAACGTCGTCGAGCAGCAGATGGAGGCTAAGATTTCCCGCGCAAGCAATCCTGAATGGACGGTGACGATCCTCAACCCGGCGAGCCCCGCGTATCAGAAAAAAACGCGCGATTACATGCGGATGGCCCTCGGTCCCGCGTTCAGCCTCATCGTCGCGCTCGGACTCGCCTTCTTCATCGACAACCTCGATCATTCGATCAAGAATATCGCGGACGCCGAGGAGAACCTTGGGCTTTCCGTTCTCGCCAGCTTTCCCGAGACGGACAGGAAATGATGCGGTATGTATGAAGATTTCTACGGGTTCAAGGAACTCCCCTTCAACGTAACGCCCGACCCGCATTTTCTCTACCGGAGCGCGAGCCATCGAGACGCGCTCGCCTATATCACCTACGGGGTCTTTCAGCGGAAAGGGTTCATCGCGGTGACGGGCGAGGTCGGCGTGGGAAAGACGACGGTGGTCGGGGCTTTCGTCGATCTTTTTCAGCCGTCGCTCGAGGTGGCGTTCATCTTCTCGACCAAATTTCCGTTCGAACAGCTCCTGTACCTCATCTGCAAGGATTTCGGCCTCGATGTCGACGGGAAGAACAAGGCGCAGATGCTGCTCGCGCTCAACGATTTTCTCATTCAGCGAAACGAAGGCAACCGCAATTCGCTTCTTATCATCGACGAAGCGCAGAATCTCTCGCCGGACGTGCTCGAGGAGCTTCGCATGCTCTCGAACCTCGAGACGCGGGATCGGAAGCTTCTTCAGATCATGCTCGTCGGGCAGCCCGAGCTCGAGGCGATCCTGAACATGAACGAGATGCGGCAGCTCAGGCAGCGGATACCGGGAATATGCAGAATATCGATGCTGAACCACGAAGACGTCGAGAATTACATCAGGTACCGGCTCGATATCGCGGGAGGGAATAATGGCGGGGTGGACTTCACCGCCGATTCGTTCGAGGAGATCTATCACTATTCGGGAGGGATCCCGCGGCTGATCAACGTGCTGTGCGATCGGGTCCTTCTCATCGGATACGTCGCGAACACGCGCGTCATTGACGGACGCGTCGTGCGCGAAGGGATACGGGATCTCGCGTCGCCCGAATCGTCCGAATCGCCGGCCGGGGACCGGCGCGTCTGGCCGCGATCAAGCGCCGCGAGCTGCAGGAGGTTGCGGTGAGCAAGATATACGACGCCCTGCGGAAAGCTGAACGGGATCGCGGACGGCCGCGGGGCAAGCCGGATCGGACGACCGAAGCGCAGCAGCCGCGTCTTCGGCACGAGTCAGTCCTTCTCGCGGGGATGGACGAACAATTCCATCGATCGCTCCTCAATCTCAAGAATGCGATCGATTCCGGGATGAAGGGCAAGGAATCGCGCGTGATCCTTTTCACGAGCGCGATCAAGGGAGAGGGGAAAACGACCATCGTCGCTTCTCTCGCGCGCGTGCTCGCATCCGGCGAGTCGCAGAAGATTCTCCTCGTCGACTGTTCGGTGCGCAATCCGGAGCTCCATAGGCTCTTCGGGCGCAAGAACGAAAAAGGCCTCGTTGACTTTCTCGCGGGAAGGGCCACAATCAAGGACGTGATACAGAGCGTCGATCAGGGAGTGCTCGACCTTGTAGCGGCCGGAGCGATGGATGGCGTCGAGGGCACCCAGATGCTCTTTGGCTCGGAGCGGTTCGCGGTCTTCATCAAGGAGGTCGCCGCCGCGTACGACTACATTCTCGTCGACAGCTCGGCTATCCTCGAGGCTCCCGAAACCCCCATCCTCGGCTGCCGCGCCGACGGCATCGTGATGGTGGTATTCGCGAGTAAAACGCGCCGAGAGGTCATCAAGCGGGCGATGTTGATGATAGAGAAACTCGACGGCACGTTCATCGGCACGGTTCTCAATCGGAGACAGTACTATATTCCAGAATTCATCTACAGGCGGGTATAGAGCACACGGTGGAACGATCCCGCGCGTGGTGGCATAGTCGATCGAGAGCGTTCCTCTCGGAATGCGCGTGTCTTGTCGAAGACCGCATCGGGAGCGAAACGACCGAGGCGGTCTTTCTGTGCGGGAGCTTCGCGGCGGGGGATGAATCGGTCGTCCTCGAAACGGATCCGCCGGTTCTCCTTTCAGACGTCGATTTCGTCGTCGTCGTGAAATCGTTCGAAGCGCTCATCGAATGGAGCGGCCGCAGGGTGGAGCTGGGCGCGGCATGCGAGGAGCTCTGGCGCGACGTGCGGTTTTCGGGGAGGGTCGACGTCGGCGTGATGCTCGCCCGAGACCTCGCGGCGATGCCCGCGAGACCCGGCGTTTACGACATGCGGGCGTTGGGGAAGGTTCTCGCGGGAAATCCCGAAATACTCGAGCGCATTCCCGCCTATGCCCCGGCGGATATCACGGCGCGGGAAGCGGTCATTCTCATTGAAAACAGGAGCATCTCGCTCCTCGGCGCGCGTCTCGGAAGAGGTCGCGACGGGGAGACGGAACCGTACGGATTCCTCTACCGGATCGCGCGCGCATATACGGATATCGCGGCGGCGGCGCTTTCGATCGGCGGCGCGTACGTTCCGGGCTACGCCGCGCGCGCGGATCTCATCCGCGCGAAGGCCGGAGCGGGAGGGGACGGCTCCCTGTCGCGG
>JBAZPL010000104.1:0-9131 GCA_041648155.1 Candidatus Krumholzibacteriia bacterium | reverse complement strand
AACGACTGGGGCAAGATCGTCGCGGACGAGATCATCGAGGGTACGCGGAAGTTCGTCGAGATGCACTCGTGGGTCGATGGCGCGCGGCTCGGGTGCATCGGCGCCTCGTACGGCGGCTTCATGACGCAGCTCCTCGTCACGAAGACCGATATGTTCGCCGCGGCAGTCTCTCACGCCGGGATAAGCTCGATCGCGAGCTACTGGGGAGAAGGGAACTGGGGATACGCCTACAACGCCGTCGCCGCCGCGAACAGCTTCCCCTGGAACAGGCGCGACATCTACGTCGATCAGAGCCCGCTCTTCAGCGCGGACAAGATCAAGACGCCGCTCCTCCTGCTCCACGGCGGGAGCGATACGAACGTCCCGCCAGGCGAGAGCGAGCAGATGTTCACGGCGCTCAAGCTCCTCGGCAAGAACGTGGAATACATCAAGTTCGATGGGCAGGACCATTTCATCCTCGATTACAAGAAGCGAGTCGTCTGGTCGAATACGATCCAGGCCTGGTTCGACCGCTTCCTCAAGGACGAGCCCGAATGGTGGAACGATCTCTGGCCGGCGGCGGGAGGAGAGGCCACGGAGGAGGACGCAGCGGCGGGAGCGCCCGCGGCGGAGCCTGCTGCCGCTGCAGCCGCGCCCGTCCCCGCGCCGGCAAAGATCGGCGTCAAGGTGATCGAGAAGCAGGACGGCTCGAAGGTGGTTCTCGGCGAGGTCACGCGGGAGGACATCGTCTCGAACATCGCGGGCTGGGACATCGAGTACTTCGACTACAAACCCGACGAGGCGATCCTCGGAGATCTTGGCGGCCGCCTCGAAGGGATCGAGATCGTCCTTGTCCTCGGCACCTGGTGCAGCGATTCCCACCGGGAGGTGCCGCGCCTCTGGAAGGTGCTCGACTCGATCGGTTTCTCTCCCGACGCCCTGAAAACGTTCGCCGTCGAGCGGGCGAAGGCGGCGAGCGAGGCTACCCTCCCACAGGAGCTCGTCGACTGGTCGAAAAACGTCCGGGACTACTACGCGATCAAGGCGGTCGAGAGCATCATCGTATACCGGAACGGCGTCGAGCTCGGGCGCTTCGTCGAAGCCCCGACTAAGTCGATCGAAGCCGACCTGCTGGACATTCTGAAACGCTAGCCCGACGCGGGTCCTGCCGCCGATTACACCCCGCGCGTGCTCGCTCGCACCGCGAGCTGCGCGCCTCGCGGGGACCCAATCGGCGTCACCCGCTACCGGTGCGGGCGCGGACATTCCCGCGAACGAGCCCATTGGAGCTCTGCGACTGGGCTCGGAGCGGGAATGTCCGGCGCCATCCCTGTCACCCGCTCATCGGGGTTCCGGTCAGCTTTTTATATTGGGCAGCTGCAGCCCGTAGCCCTTCTTCCTGTCCTCGACCTTCAGCAAAAAGGCGAAGAGCAGCGATAGAACGCCGATCGAAGTGAAGATTATCATCGGGATCGTATAGTTATAGGCCGTCGTCTGTTGCCCATCTACGACGGTACGCGACACGACACAGTATTTGTCGAGCACCCAACCGATCGTCGCCGGGACGAACATGAGGGCGATCATATTCTGGATATAGAAGATCAGGGCATACGCAGTGCCCAGCTGTTTCTCGGAAATGATCTTGGCCACTGAGGGCCACATCGCCGAAGGCACCAGAGAGAATGCGATCCCCAGAACGATCATCAGCAGGACGGCGATAAGCCAATGGTTGAGCACGGGAATGGAGAAGAGCAGGTGCACGAGAATGATCAAAAACGCTCCGACCATCATGATGGTCGCCCCTTTGCCTTTGCGGTCGAAGAGGTTGCCGAAGAAGGGCGTGAGCAGAATGGTGCCGAAGGGGAGCAGGGACGGGATGAGGCCCGCCAAGTTCTCATTGACGTGGAACTTGTTGATCATGAGGCTCGTCGCATACTTAAGGAAGGGGAACACCCCCGAATAGAAGAGGGCGCAGAGTATGGCCAGATACCACCAGGCGCGGTTGCTGATGATTCGCCAGATGTCCTTCAGGCGGAACTCTTCGTCGCTCGATTTTTCGGCCGTGCCCCGAGCCGTGGCCAGCGAGGCGTCGAGTCTCTTGTCGCTCAAGGTATAAACGAAGAAGGCGAGCACACCGATGCAGAGCATAATAAGGCAGATGAGCAGGGGGGCGCTGACGGTGCCGAAAGCCTTTGCGACGGGCACGGAGGTGGAGAGCGCCAGGGCCGTACCCATACGGGCGATGGCAAGCTGGAGTCCCATCCCCAAGGCCAATTCATGCCCCTTGAACCATTTGACGATGACCTTGGAAGTGGTGATACCGGCGACCTCGAGCCCGACACCGAAGACGGCATATCCGAAAGCGGCCATCCAGACCTGCGCCGGGAAGGTCCAGAAAAGGATATGCCAGGCCTGACCATCGAGGGCATGGGTCGTTATCGCCCAGTACTTGATCGCCGCCCCGCCGACCATAACTATGGCGGAGGTCATTCCGGAGAAGCGGATGCCCATCTTGTCGAGGATGATTCCGCCGATGATCAGGAAAAAGAAAAAGACGTTAAACCAGCCATAGGCCCCGGTATACCAGCCATAATCGGTGCTGCTCCAGCCCAATTGTCTCTGGAGCATGTCCTGGAGGGGCGCCATGAGATCGGCCAGGTAGTATCCGGCGAACATCGTGAAAGAAACGATCAAAAGGGCCGCCCAACGCGCTTTCTTGGAATCGCTGAGAAGTTGATAGACTTTTTCAGTCATGGTTCACTCTCTTTCTCCCACGAAGAGGTTGCGAACACGGGAACCGGTATGAGGTTTTGTTACGCGGCATGATAACAAGTCCCCTTTTTTCATACAACATTGTTGATGAAAAATTCTCTGGTTTTAACGGCGCCCGGGTAGTACACTTCTCCTTGCCATCGTGATCGATGGCGATCGCGTGAAGCGGTGTGCGGTTTGGGGGAACACAGCCCCGGACGCGCAGGATTTGGGATTTCGAGAGAAAAAGAGAGGTGAGTGTATCGGTCAGGAAATAACGGAAACGTAGAATCAATCTCCGGAGTTTTGAAAAGGCACATGAAAGGATTTTATCGCAATGTCTAAGAAAATATATGTCGGCAACCTATCTTTCGATACGAACGACGAGAAGCTGAATCAGCTTTTCGCGTCTTACGGTCAGGTAACCTCGGCCAACGTCATCATGGACCGGCTCACCGGTCGCTCCCGCGGCTTCGGCTTCGTCGAGATGGAGAACAACGCGGAAGCGGACAAGGCGATCGCCGAGCTCAACGGGAAGAACATCGAAGGCCGGGCGCTCAAGGTCAGCGAGGCCCAGCCGCGCGAAGATAAGCCCAGAGGCGGCGGCGGATTCGGCGGCGGCGGCGGGGGCGGTTACGGCGGTGGCGGCGGCGGTGGACGCAGGGGCGGCGGCGGGGGCCGCGATCGCTTCTAGAGGAAGCACGGCATGAAGCCCTGAAACTGCACCGGGGGCGCGACGCACGAGGCGATCGCGCCCTCGGCTTTTTTGGAGGCCGCGCTTTCTCCCCGGCATGGCGACGCTGATAATTTATGAAAAAAATGAAAAATATGCTCGCTTTTTGCACGAAACATGCACTATACTTACTAAGTGGTTCGTTTTCCGAAGGAGTGTTCAGCGTCGGTCAGTAGTTCAGAACCCAATATCGCCTCGATGCAAGAGCCCTATCGATGCAGTGCAAACCTCCCTTATCAATCACGGGAAAATTGTGAATCGATAATAATCTTGTAAGCAAATTGTGCGGGCGAGCCTCGAACCGGGGAAGCCTGAATCGATCGGGGATTTGAATTCGAAGGAGAGGTGAAGCGTATCGGCCCAGGGAAAGCCTAGAATCGCGCAGTAGCATTAATTGTCAGAATGTTCATTCGGTTAGTGAAAGGATCCAGCTACTATGGCAAAGAAGATTTACGTAGGCAACCTGTCGTTCGACACGAACGACGACCAGTTGAATTCGATTTTCGCGCCTTTCGGCGCCGTCACCTCCGCGCGCGTGATCAAGGACAAGTTCACGGATCGCTCGAGGGGCTTCGGTTTCGTCGAGATGGATAACAACGAAGAGGCCGATAAGGCCATCGCAGCTCTCAACGGCAAGGACGTCGACGGTCGGGCGCTGAAGGTCAGCGAAGCCCAGCCGCGCGAGGACAAGCCCAGGGGCGGCGGCGGATTCGGCGGCGGCGGCGGCGGCGGTTACGGTGGTGGCGGTGGCGGCGGTCGCAGGGGTGGCGGCGGCGGCGGCGGTCGCGACCGCTTCTAATCGCACGATCAGAAGCCGGCAATGAGAAAGGGCTCCGGAGCTTCAAGCTTCGGAGCCCTTTCTTTTAGCCTTCCGGCCGATTGGTCTTGTCTCTCTGGGGTTTCTGGAGGAGCCAGGTGAACGTCGCGGTGTCCACGGTGTAGGAGCGATCGATCCTGTCGAGCCAGAGCGCGAGATACTGATTCAGCCAAACCGGCATCAGCAAATAGCGCAGCGGCCCTCTGCCGAAACGATTGAGCCAATAATTGAAACGCAGCGCCGCCGTCGACCAGTAGCCCGTGTCGGGCTCGATCGCGATCACCTCGAAGCCGGCCTTCTCGGCCAGGTAGCGCAATCCGTAACGCGTGAAGCGAAAATAATCGTGCGGCTGCTCGTGCTCGCCCCACATGAGCGGGGTCATCAGCAGCGCCTTGCCGCCGTGCTTCATGACGCGGAACGCCTCGGACAGAAAGAGCTGCGGCTCGGTAACGTGTTCCATGACTTGGAAAGAGACGACCGAATCGAAGCTCTCATTTCCAAAAGGAAGGAAAAGAGCGTCGCCGACGACTTCGACTTCTTTCAAACCATGAAGAGTCGCCAGCCGGTCCAGGCCGATATACTCCGTGCAGTATTTCTCGATGATTTCTTTATATGGTTTTATTCCACAACCGATATCGAGCACGCTCCCGTTCAAATGGGAGGCGTTCTTCTTGACGGAACGAACACAGTAATGATGTATCAGCCAGTTATGCGGCTTGGCATTCTTGCTTCGCTCAAAAAACATTCTTCACCTTGCGCAGAAAAGCCTCATTGCGCAGTCGCCACAGGATCTTTCTCGCCCGGCGAACGACCCTTCCCGAAAAACCGATCGGCGGAGATTCGGGCGAATAGTCCGTCGCCAATTTGAGCACCAGATGAACATACTGGTTTTTCTCGCCCGCATCAACATAGGCGAAATACCCGGGCCGGAGTGAAGTGATCGCCAGTATCTCGGAAAGCCGCAGCGTCTCGTCGACCACCTGCAGGAGCTCAGGTCTATGGCGCCTGAGATATTCCTGATATTCGGGGCTCGGATAGGTGATCAGAACGACGCCTCGAGGCCCGAGCAGATTCTCGATCCGCGAAAACAGATCGCGCTGCCGCGCCTTGGGAATGTGCTCGAGGACGTCCGGCATGAGTATCGCGTCGAATTTTTCATACCGGTTCAGGTCGCTCGCGTCTCCGGTGACGTCGAGAACCCTGAACTCGCATCTGTCGCCGGTTACATGCAGCTTCGCCATTCGAATGGCGGTTTCGCTGATGTCGATCCCCACCAAACGGGATACGCGCGTCTCGAGATGTTTCGAAATAATCCCCGCGCCGCAGCCTATTTCCAGGACACGCGCGCCGGGCGCGATGAAACGATCGCACAGCTTCCCGATCGCCCGCAGTCTGGGATTGAGGATGCGGAAATCCCTGAGAAAGGTCGATTTCGCGAATTCATCGTAATATTCCTTTATCTCCCCTGCCGTTTTCATGAAGCGCCGTCCCGCGTGCGGATAAGACCGGAATAGATGCCCATTAATTTATCGAATTGCTTCGCTGCGTTGAATTGTTCCGCGACGTGCTCGCGCCCGGCGCGGCCCATCCCTTCCCACGATTCCGGATGCTCGACGAGATGGATCAGTCTTTCCGCCAGCGCGACGGCGTCCCTCTCCGGCACGAGAAAACCGTTCACGCCATCTTTCACGATCTCGGGTATGTCGGCGTGCACCGTCGATACTACGGGGATTCCCATCGCGAGAGCTTCAACGAGAACCAGGGGCGTGCCCTCCGTATCGCCATCGCTCGCCGTCACGCTCGGCAGAATGACGATATGCGAGCGCTCCATCAAGCCGCGGAAAGTCAGAGGGTCGACATATCCGAGCATCTCTACATTCTGCCGCAAATCCAGATCTGAAATCTGCCGCTCGATCTGCGCTCGGAGCGGCCCGTCTCCGGCAAGAACGAACTTGAACGGCAGGGATCGTTTCTTGAGTATTGCCATCGCATCCAGCGCGTAGGTGATTCCCTTTTTCTCTCGGAAGGTCGCTCCCATCAGAATCGTCGCGCTTTCACGCGCATTCAATACCCGTGCGCGAAACGGAAACTCATCGACGTCGATCGCGACATGAAACACGTGCAGCTTGCGAGCCGGACAGCCGGCGCCGACAAGAGCTTCGCGCATGCGCGGCCCCAGGGCGAGAAAGCATTCCCCCTCGTCGAAAAGCCGTCGATATCGCTCGCGCCATTCGGGTAATTGCAAATATTTCGATGCGTCGATTCCGAAAAACCCCGTAACCATCGGAACTCGCAATTTGCGCTTCAAAGGCAACATTCTATAACCATCGTAACCGAGATGAACGTGCAGAAGATCGACGTCGTTATCTTTGGCGGCCTGATAGAACAGCGGGAAATACCCGAAGGTTTTGTAAACAGCCAAATTGTAGAGGCGGTGGATACGTTCCAGATCTGAAAGCGCATAAAGTTTCTGCAAAGGAAAATCCCGCAGATTGCTCGTCGTGCGAGCGAGCATTACGGGTTCGTAGCTATCGGTGGAACGCAGAATGGCATGAAGCCAATTCAACGTCGTGGCCAGGTACTTTGAAAGATAGTGCGCGCAGATCATGATCGCTTTATGGTTTTCACGTAATTTACAACGTCGACGTGCCGATAGATGATTCCTCGCCAGGTAAAGTGGATGAAGGATTTAATATAATACGTGGTTAGAATGGCGCCGACCAGGGACGTGATTCCTATCACCATCGCGGCGCCATTAACGCCAAAAGACTTTATGAAGAAGTAACTGCATACCATGTTGACCGCCACGACAATCCAGGTGATGCGAAAACTCAGCTTGGGTTTGTCGGCGCCGAGGAGAATGTTGATGCCGACGGTGCCCCACGGGAGGAAAAAGGCGCCGATCAGGAGCCAGCGAAATACCGGAACGGCTTCCGGATACTTGCCGGAATAGAGCAGCGCGACGATCCAATCCGCGGAGAGCAACAAGAAAGCATTCAAAGGCAACAGCAACAGATAAGAAAAATAGATCGACTTTTCGTACAAGGCGCGCAAAGAGGTCATTTGGCCCGAGGCGGAGAATCGGGAAGCAAGCGGCAGAATGATCACCTGCGCGGCTTGCGAGAAGGCGTTGTAGAAGCGATAGATGATCTTTCCGGCGCGATAGATCCCGACCGGCACCGTGCCCAGGAAACGCGAGACGAGAATGACGTCGATGAAGCCGTTCAGATAGGCTCCGAAGCCCGCGCCCAGCGAATAGCGGCTGAAGGCGAGGAAGCGTTTCATGTGCTCGCGGTGCAGACGCCAGCTCACCCGTTTCAACACCGGGAAGGTCAGCAGCACGCCGACGAGCGAGGCCGCGGCGGCCAGATAGATATTGGCCCAGATGACCTGCCGCGCGGACGAAAGCATGCCCAAAAAGCTCATGATCATCAACAGCGTCAAGGAGCCCAGAAAATAGACGGCATCGATGACGACCAATCGTCCCGTCCAATTTCGCGCCACGCAGATCTGGCCGGAGAGAGTCTTGAAATAGCCGGCCGCCAGGAGAACCGGTACGCTCAAGATAATATTCTGCAGACCGGGAGCGTTCAGCCAGTTCGCGAGCGACTCCTTCGCCACCACGCACGCGATGCCGGAACCGGAAAGAACGACGAAACTCAGAAAATATCCGTTGGGAATGGCCCATACCGATTCCTTCGTCTCGGCGGTGAACTTGGCCATCGGGGTTTGCGCGATCGCGAGGTCCAGCATCAGGATGAAGTAATAGACGATCTCGAACTGCGCCAACCAGCCGAATTCTGTCTTGGGAAGAACACGGGCGACAAGAAAAATGTAGCCAAAGCCGTAGATGAGGGGAAGGGCTTTGTCGACGGCAGCCCAAAACGTTTCGGTCAGGTAATCAGAAAATCGCATCGTTATTGACCGAACTGAGCAGCTATTTTGTTATTCTGAAAGAAGTTATATGGCGGGGCCGACGAGACTCGAACTCGCGACCTCCTGCGTGACAGGCAGGCGTTCTAACCAACTGAACTACGACCCCGCCGAACGGTCTATTTCTGCAATTGCCGAGCCACTGCATCCGGCCCGGCCGGAAAATACGCGCAAAGCAAAAATGGCCGACCATCTCTGCCGGCCCAGCAATAAATACCAGAGAAAACGCCTCGTGTCAACCGGTTTCTCGCGCTTTCCCGGCGTCAATACGCTCCTATCAAACGGCATACCGCATCCGCGGCGGCGTCGTAGATACCGAATGTCGTGATCACCGTCGGGCCGCTCCCGACAAGGCGAGCGGCATAGGGCCATCCCGCGACGACGACGATTCCCGCCTCCGAGCAAATCTTCCGCACGGCGTCCTCCGGAAGCGGTCTCCTGTTGAGCAAGAACACGGCGTCCGGGGCGGCGCCGGATTTCCCCGATGAAGAGAAAAGCCAAGCCTCAAGATGAGGCGCTGGCGCCTGGAATGCCTCGTATCGCTCCAAGCTATAGCGCCCGATCGAGATCGCCGCATGAGCCTCGCTCTTCGCGCCCTCGCCGATCTTCAATCCTTGCAGGATGCGCATGATGAAATTCCTTGCCGGAAAGCGATCGAGCTCCCCTTTTTCGCAGCAAAAGATCGCCTTGAAACCCCTACCCTGCTCGTCGGGGGCCGGACCGTCAGTGCCTTCATCGAGCCTTTGCGCGACCAGAATCGATTTTTCGGCAATCTCGTGATAGACACCCGGATCGCTCGGGATATCGAATTCCCGCTCTTTCTCGCCGGCGAGACCGAGAAGCCGCTCGATACGGGCGACCGAGGACGCCTCCGCACTCGCGAAGCCATCGCCCCGAAATTCATCCGCTTCGGCGGCT
>JBAZPL010000103.1:0-9151 GCA_041648155.1 Candidatus Krumholzibacteriia bacterium | reverse complement strand
GAACTGGTTGCCCGCCTGGCCCTTGATACACCCGATCGTGCCGCGGAGTTCCCGCCTGCGGACGCCGTTTCTCAGTAGGCGCTCGGGCATGAAATATGCGCGTGATCGAACTGGATAATCTGCCTAAATCAGCTTCGTCGATGCAGGGCGGGGATGCGCGGGGGTTGACTGTGACCACGAAGTCAAAGGTCTATGTCATCGATCCGGATGATACAGCTGAATCGGGCACGCAGAAGGGTCGCGTCGGAAAGCGGGGCATCGAGCGAACGGATTACTCACCGGACAGCGAAGGACCGCAGGGCGCGAGGGCGCAGGGCTCCCGGGCACGAGGGCGCCGCATGAAAGGGCCCGTCGAGGAGCAGGGCTCTCCGCTCCTCGCGTTTCTCTCCTACCTCGCGGGGCCGTACGCAATCCTCGCGACGCGCCGCGGCCGGGAAAGCAAGTTCTGGGTCGTGCTCGCAATTCTTACTGTCACAGGGGCAGCGATCCTCTTCGCACGGGCGAACAAGATCTTTGCCGCCCCGCACGGCGCGGGGATCGGTTTCATCTTTTGGCTCTCGGTCGCTTGCATTGCCGCGATTCTCGGCTTTGCCACATGGGCCCGTGGCGTGTTTCTCCTCGGGCGCCACAAAGGCCGGCTTTTGAAACGCCTCCCGGCATGGGTCAGGCATCCCGGCACTGCGGGAGCTCTCGGCATTCTAATCCCCGGCTTCGGGCTCTTCGTCGCGCAGCATCCGAGGCGTGCGGCGTGCGCGCTTCTCGCGGCGTGCGCTACCGTTATCGCCGCCCTCGTTCTCTGGCAGGCCCCCGCTCTCTGGCGGCTGAGCCAGGCGGGCATCCTCGTCGAGCACGGCGAAATGCTGGAGCGGATATTTCTTGTAATGGGAGCCGTCGGGGCGATCGGAGCGCTGGCCCGGATCGCTCAGGCGCTCGACGGGGCGCGTCTCGCGGGCGCGGGCGCCGAAGGCCCGGAGTCGCGGCACGGCGACTGGGCCACCGTAGCGCTCGTTCTCGCGATCGCGGCGCTGCTCGTGACTTTCAAGCCCGCGCACGTGGCAGAGACGCTGGATCGTTTTGCCATTTCGTTGAGAGAAGATGGCCTGAGGGTCATTCCGCTCGCCGCCACCCAAGCCGCAATGCGCCTCGATCCTTCGCGGCCGGAGTATGCCGTGCAGGCAATAGAGCTCAACGAAGCTCTCGGGCACCCCAGCCGAGCCCTCGCGATACGCCGCGATCTCGCCGAACGCTGGAAACCCTATGAGAGAATGCTCCAGCTCGAGGCCGCCGCCACCGAACTTATCGAGCCCGCCGTTTTCAGGCCGGAAGAGCCCTGACCGATGGGTACCCATCGGTCTCTCCAGTTGACAAAAGTCATCAAAACACGGGAGAGATTCTATGGTTCTGTCAGTTTCTGTCAAGTGAACGGCTAATGAATCTCGGAGTCTCGGCGGCAGCTAATAGCGCCTGCAAAATCAGCTACTCATCTTTCCTTTTCGTTCCCAGACCTTTCCACGACACCCCTGGCAGGCGCGGAGCAAGCTCCTGGAAAGCGTAGCGGGCAGCGGCTTCGATATCCCATGATACTGCCGGAGCCAAAAGCGGTTCGACATCCTTTCCGAAGGTCGGATCCGCGAGCTTCTCGTGGAGGTTTGCCTCGAACTCGGCACGGCTCAACCTGATGCCATCATGCTCCAGATAACGACGCAGGCATTCGACAACCCTATCCGCGTTCACGTTCGCTCGTTCCCCCGCATACCAGAGGTCGAATAGATCACGGCCTCTCTTGCGCTGGTAAAGAGCTCTCAGCTTTGTGCCGAGAAGCTCGTCCAGCGCGTAGGTCCGAACGGATGCCGACCCTGAATACCATCGCGACGACACCTCGAGCGTGCGTTCCTCATATCCGAACACGGAGAAATGCTCCCGCGAATTGATCTCGATCTTGAGCCGCATCGGAAGCGGAGACGATCCCTCGCTCGCCATACGGTACATGAGAGTGACGCGGCCCTCGCCGCGCATGCGTTTCGGAATTCCGAGCCAGGGGTCGAGAACCCCGCGAATGGCGCTGAGAGTGCTGCCGATCGGGCCGGCTGCTGTTTGCACAAGATCGATGTCCTCCGAATACCGCGCCGCCGGCGCGATATGGAGCTTATACAGAGCCGTCCCACCCCTGAAGGCAAGATTCCGTGCCGCTTCTTCCGCATTGAAAATCTCCGTGATTGCGCGCGTGATGACGAGATCCTGTTCGACCTGAATATCCTCGACCCAGGGAGCTTGGGTACGCCACTCGGTGATATAGTCGAAGGGAATCACAATTCCGGCTCCACGGCTTCATTGACTATGAGCTTCCAGCGGGTCGATCGCTTGCGAGACCTCTCCCCACGTCCCCGGCCAAGCGACACGTATTCGCGTGCGGCCCGTGACACATGCTCGGCGAGCGGTCCGGTTACGGAGGTGCCTCCCGCCGCTTCAAGCAAGTAACCCAACCGCTGTGCCCAGGGGATAGGCGATAACGGAGCGATGCGGGCAAGCTCCTTGGGTCTCAATTTTTCGGCGAGCTCCGCGAGAATCGTGGCAACGTTTCCGAATCCGCCGCACTGATGCACATGTCCAACGAGGTCGAACGCGGTTGTCTCGGGACTCCCGACCTCCACAAATCCACGCGGCGTGTTCCGGCGGACGGTCGGCATCTTGCCGACATTGCGCCGTGCGATGAACCGGACTCGCACCTCCCCGTAGCGCAGAAGCGGGCGATTCAGGGCAACAACCACCTGAAAAGTCTGCGGACGCTGGTGCGCCGCCCCATGGAGCTCGGCCGCGCTCAGCAGGCCGACGTAATACTCAAGGCTGAGATGCTTCATGAGCTGTGGGATGAATTGCTCCGGCGGCAGGCAGCCAAGGCTCCTGTACTCGGGAGGCACGATTACGTTGAATCCTCTGAAGGGTGTCGCGATCGCGCCCTTCTGACGCAATCTTCGAATCGCGGCTTGGGCGGCAACGTGCGAAGCCCCAATCTCATGAGCCGCCTCATTTGTGCTGAAGTGGTAGTGCCCCTTAGAAGCGAGAGCCAATACGAATTTCTCGATAGTCACATTGCGCCTCCTCCGGAATCACTGGAGGATACTAACGAAATGTGTTGTTTCTATCAAGCAATTCCGGATGAATTCGGCGAGCTCGCGGAGCCCGCCATGAGATGCTCGACCCGTTGGAGTTATTCCTTGGCAGGATGGCCGCGACGACGTCCAGGCGGAGGGGTCACCGGTCGAGGTTCCCGGGTCTTCTTCGCTTGCGGACCTCGCTTCAGAACACCATCGAGCGCGTTCCTGCTGCAGCTCTCGCACGAATAGTCGTGCCCGCACTGCGAGTAGCCCCCGTCGGCGAGCCTGATCGCGGCGCCGCACGTTGCGCAGCGCTTCGGTTCGAATGCCGGCGGATTCTCGATCTTCTCGAAGTTGTACTCATTGGTGCCGTGGTAGGCGTACAGCTCCGGCTCGAAGCCGTCCCTGCAGACCGCGCATTCCTTCCAGTCGCCCGCATGCCCCTCGGTATGGTGATACCCGCACAGCGTGAATCGCCGATGGTTGCGATGGCAGCTGTTTCTCGCATACGAGAATATGACGTACTCGTCCTCGTCATCGCAGATCCAGTTGCCGCAGCATTCGGTGCGCGTGAGCTTGCCGGTCTTGCCGCAAAGGCCGCAGCGACGCCCGGCGCCCTGCGGAGCCCTCCGGCGGCTTCGCGGGAGCTTCCTGTGCTTCGATCGCGGCATCGCGTTTCTCCTTTACCGTTTTGCCCACAGTGACGCAACCGGCACCGCCGTGAGATTCTCCGCGAACGGAACCGATTCGCGCCCCGTGTACAGAACGAAGCCGCGCACGAACCTTCGCCCGGTCGCGGCGGCGAAGGTGCGAAGCCCCCGAAAATCTCCATCGGACACGGAAGCTGACGCCTTCACCTCCACTCCCACAAGCCGGCCGGCCTGATCCTCCATGATCACGTCCACCTCGTCCCCCGTATGGGTTCGCAGATGATACAGGCGCGGCGCGGTTTCGCTCCACGACGCCTGCTTGCAGAGCTCCATCACGACGAAGTCCTCCATCAGTCGCCCGACGAGCGTCGGCTCGCCCTCGACGCGATCGCCTTCGATGCCGAGGAGGCTCGCGGCAAGGCCCGTATCGGCGAGAATCAGCTTGGGAGCCTTCACGAGGCGACGGCCAAGCTCACCGGACCACGCAGGAAGCATCTGAACGAGAAACGTCCCCTCGAGAAGGGCTATGTAGCGCTTCAGCGTCGTCGCCGGCATGGAAAGGGCCCGCGAGATTTCGGCGTAGCTCATGATCCCTCCCATCCGCGCGGCCAGCAGGGCAAGCAGCCGAGGGAGGTCGCTCAGGCCCGCAATCGCCGCCATGTCCCTCACGTCGCGCTGCAGTATCGCCGTAACGTAGGAATCGAACCATGCGCGTCGGCGATCCGGGGCTCTGCGCCCCAGCATCTCGGGAAAGCCGCCCTGGAGAATGCGAGGGAGGAGGGCGCGGAAGCCCAACGCGGATGAGGCCGCCGGCAGCGGCCGTTTCTCGAAGGCGTCGTCGACAAACCGCTCCGCTACGCCCTCGATCTCCCCCTGCGAGAAAGGCCAGAGCGTGAGGATTTCCATACGCCCGGCGAGCGCTTGGGCAGCGCTCGGAAGATGGAGCACGTCGGAGGAACCGGTGAGCAGAAACCGGCCCGGCCGCCTATCGCGATCGACGGCGGCCTTGATGGCCAGGAACAGCCCCGGAGCACGCTGGACCTCGTCGAGCACAACGGGCCCCTCGAGCCCGCCCACGAATCCGGCCGGATCCGATCGGGCGGCAGAGAGCACTGCCGGATCGTCAAGCGTGAGATAACGCCCCCGCCACGGACCAGAGACAAGAGCACGCGCGAGCGTGCTCTTCCCCGTCTGCCTGGCCCCGCGAAGGAAGACGACCGGGGTGTCTTTCAGAGCTGCGAGGATGTTTTGGTTTATGTGACGTTCGAGCATGTTCGGATGATGTCAGAGGTCCGGTTGAAAATCAACCAAAATCTGGACGATTTTCACGACGCTTCATCGACGGGCGGCCGGGAGTCGAAACGGCCGGTTTTCGCTCACGGCACCGCTCGGGCGCCCGAGGCAAGCTCACGGCACGGCAATGCTGTCGAATATCGCCCCGACGACGTTCTCGGGCGTCTTCTCCTCCGCCTCGGCAGGGATCGAGCTCAATCGATCCCCTTGAACGATCTGACATTCCGGGCTTTCCATTCAAGCATGGGGTGGGCTTTGATCCTCGCCTGCAAATCCGCGTCAGGCGTGAGAAGCGCCGGTTCGATCTCGCCCCTCTCGAGTATGGCATCCAGGAAGTCTGTTTCGGATTCAGAGAATGGAAAGACCGCCGAGAGAGCTTGGCGACACGCTTCACGCAGCTCTGCGCCCAAAGAAGCCGCGGCTTCCCTGTCCCCCGCGACAGCGGCGGGAAGCAGCGGAATCAGCTGTGACTGAACCGCCACCGTATCGATGGTGATGTCATCGGGCGATATTAAGCGCCAATCCTTGCGATTCATCGCCCCATAGACAACGAACGCGATCCTTAGACTGGCCTTGTCGAAACCGCCGAGACGAAAGATCTCGCGAACATCGAACAAATCGCGGGGCGTTCCACGCGCCATGAATGCCGCAAGCTTCCCCGCCGCGAGCTCATGGATGTCCTGAACGTATATATCGCGCGCCATGTACGAGCCGAGGGGACGGCTGTCCATTGTGCGGGCCTGCCACAACTGGACGCGGAACATGAAATTGAGATCAATCTCAAGGTTCCCTCTCTGCCCGAGCGCGCTCTCATATCTGAGAGACCACTTCCCGCCGGCATGCTCGTCACCAGGCGTGTGACGAACCTCAAAATCTTCGCGAGCGCATACCGCCTGAACGGCCTGATCGACAGGCGCACGCTCCTCGAGCATACGGGCGCGATCCACGGCGCCGATGTAATTCAAATCGATATCGACCGACAGCCGTGGCACATTCAGGTAGAAAAGGTTGAGCGCAGTCCCTCCCTTGAGGACCAATCTGTCCCGAAGATAGGGATGACTGCGGAGAGACCCGAGGAGAGCAAAAAGGCGAATAACCTTTTCGAGAGTATCGGGACGAAAGCTGGTGCGCCCCGCCTCGTCCATGAGTCTTTCGCGGGAGATTTTCATAGAATCTCTGCCCAGGAGCGATTGATGACCGATTCGGGAACGACGAGATTCCACCGCTGGATCAACTGCCCCGAATGCCGCTTGCTGCGTTCGAGATAGTGCGGGCGCCGAGGCTTCATCTTGCAGAGCGGCTCCAAATGACTCTCCTTCGCCATCAGCTGGTCGCGATGCTGCTCCAGAAAGTAACCGACCTTGGCAGCCGTTGTGGCGTTGTCGAGCAGGAGCGCGTACTCCACCACCTTCGGAAGGTCAAAGAACTCTATCGATTCGAGCGATCGCCATATCTCCTCCCAGCTCCCGGAGAGATTCGGCCGATCGAGCACGTCAACGAACGCGCGCTCGAGCGTCGTCACACGCACGGCCAGGCCCGCTCGCTCCTCCTTCGCCACTCCATAGTCCTCTCTGCCTTTCACCCGGAGAGGCTTCGGAAAAGAAACCGGGTGGAACCGATACGAGCCGATTTGAGAGGATCGCGCAGCCCTGCGCGTGACGTAGGTTATGTCCTTCCGCATGGAATAGGCCCGCCCATGGAACTCGAGAGCAGTATGGTACGCGAGAATCGCATCGTCGCTCATCCTGGACGCAAGGAGGAAAGGATCAGGGGAATAGTTGTTCGAGGAGAAGCCCGGAGGTACATTCACGTACAATCCCCGGCGCACCCGCTTTATGTGCCCGACTCTCGCGTGGTAGGCGAGGAGCAGGTTGACCCGCTGTCTGCTGTGGGCGCCGGCATCACCAAGGAAGAGCGCGGCCTCCCCCACCGTGAAGACCGGATGCCCGGCAAGAAACCTATCGAAATCCTTGGAAGTAGGCATCCTCATCTCCTCCTACTTGACAAAAACCATCAGAATATATGAATTATTCTATGGTTTTGCCGACTTTTGTCAAGTGAATGATGAGGAATCGCCTCATGGCACCGTTTGGGCGCCCGCGGCCCCCTCACGGCACCGCGATGCTGTCGAATATCGCCGCGACGACGTTCTCGGGCGCCTTCTCCTCCGCCTCGGCCTCGTAGGTGACGATACCCCGGTGCCTCAGCACGTCCATCCCGATGGATTTCACGTCCTGGGGCGTCACGTAGCCGCGCCCCTGCATGAGGGCGTGCGCGAGGCCATCGCGAGGTAGATCGTGGCGCGCGGGGAAGCCCCGTACTGGATGAGCTTCCCGACGTCGAGCCCGTACTTCTCGGGCGTGCGCGTCGCCTGGACGATGTTGAGAATGTAGTCCTCGACCTTCTCGTCCATGTAGATCTCGTCGGCGAGAATGATGTTCGTGAAAATGGGACCCTTCCTCGTCGTGAAGTCCCCCGAGCGGGGGTTGTAGATGAGCGTTCCGATGAGGTCGGCCGGGAGAAGGTCCGGGGTGAACTGGATCCTCTGGAACGAGGCCTGGATCGTGCGGGCGAGCGTCGTTACTGACAGCGTCTTCGCGAGCCTCGGCACCGTTTCTATGACGAGAATCATTCGATTCTAGGTGGGTAGAACACGCCTAGAACCATGAAGATATCTCTCCTTCGTTTCATATTTCCAACAAATAGGTAGACCTCATTCTTGCTCGAACATATTCGCGTCAGCCATTGCTCCTTAATCTTCTCCAATAGCAATTTCTCTTCAGGGTACCTGATTCTCCAGGTTCTATAGGCTTCACCTATTTCCCAATCGATTATCGGTAATTTGTGTGACGTACACCCTTGCTCGCCTTCACACGAAAAGGTATAGTGAAAATTGAACGGAATGGGTTCAATCGAGTCCTTCTTTCTGTCGAAGAACCCGAGTTGCGCGTAGCACCGGTTTCTCTTGTCGTTGTCCTTCTTCCCCGCCTTCTCCCACGAGAAATCGATTCGGTGAGGTTTGATTAAGGCCAGAGACAAATCTGTCTCTTCCGATAGTCTCGAGACATCGCACATGGATCTTGAGAGAGTCGGGAGTATTGCTGATTTCCTCCGCTCCCACCCGTCCTTTGTGTCCCACCACTCCCGTACTTCTATGCTGCCAAAGTCAATCTTGTAACTTTCCGGTCTCTTGTCGTCAGATGCCTTGGAGCATTTCACTTCGATTATGCTGTACTTCTTGAACCGTTGATCTGCATCAAGGTCTCGAAAGGGTATCGGGTACAAACGAATCCATTTGCGTGTCTCCATGTCAATGCCGGCGCAACAGACGGTCTCGCCATACTTGCTGCTTGGATTGGGGTATGCCTTCACAGCGATCAGCACTTGCTTTTTTTCCATTGTCCTCGAGTATATGAGGGGCTAGATGTTCACAACTGATAGTCCATTATTGTCCCGCTCAATGATCTTCTGAGCCACGACGGATCGGTGGCAATGATCCGCATCTCGTTCATAACACATCAAGCAGCAGATTGAATCGAACGCGAATTCATACACTCTCTCAATAGCATCGGTTTTGCTGCCCAAGTATTCCACAAATGATTCAAAGAATAATTGATAGTCCTGATTCTCATGAAGCTTGTTCCTAATTTCTCTCGGACTTCCAAGTTCCCTTATGTGGAGATAGCTAAGGCCTTCCTGCTCGAGCCTTTCTTTTAGAGGAGATTTCGAAAAACCCCTCTTTCGAGATAGGGGCAATTCGCGAATGTCGACAACGACGGTTACATTGGAGGACTTAAGGCAAGCGACGAACTCATCTATGCTTCGTCCTTCATAGCCGATTGTATAGAGGACGTTGCTGCTTTGAGCATCTTCATTCATAACTGTATATCCTATAACATATTATTGGCTGGGTAATCCTCCGTTCCATTCTACCCAAAGCAAGGATCATGTCAACAGGATGTTTCGGACCGAAAAACCCTCGATGAAATGACGGATAAGTGAGCGCAACCGCAACATCCTTGAATCCTGATTAGACTGGCGGATCGTGATGGCCAACGAGGCTGCAGATAATGGGCCCCGACCGCTGAGAGCCCCGTCTTCGGCCCCTATGAG
>JBAZPL010000102.1:0-9152 GCA_041648155.1 Candidatus Krumholzibacteriia bacterium | reverse complement strand
CGAATACCGAGCCGAACTCAAGGGAAAGACGCTCGTGTTGAGCCTCGGGTTCGCCCATCTGATCCGGTACGAGCCGCGCGAGGGGGTCACCATCACGGTTACCGATCCGAAGAAGATCACGATAACGGGAATCGACAAGGAAAAGATCGGCCAGACGGCGGCCGAGATCCGCAAATTCAGGCCGCCCGAGCCGTATAAGGGAAAAGGGGTCCGGTACGCGGGCGAAGTGATCAAGCACAAGGCCGGCAAGGCAGCCGTCGGAACCGGCACGTAAGACGAGAGGGAGTCTGGACAGGTGAAAAGAGACGTCAATCAGGAAAAGAGACACGGCAGGTTGAGACGGCACGAACGCGTGCGGAAACAGGTGCACGGCACGGCGGCGCGGCCGAGGTTGTGCGTGTTCCGGAGCCTCAACCATATCTACGCGCAGGTCATCGATGACGATTCGGGACGCACGCTCGCCGCGGCCTCGAGCCTCAAGCTCGATCTGCCGCCCGTTCCGGCGGCCCCCGAAAAGGTCCCCGAGAAAGCCCCCGACAAGGCGGACAAGCCCGAGAAGGGGGAAAAGGGGAAGGACGGCAAGGGCGCAAAGAAGGCGCCGCCGCCGATGAGCCTCAAGATGAGGCGCTCCGCCGCCGTCGGCAAGACGATTGCGACAGCGGCGATCGAAAAGGGAATCAAGGCCGTCGCGTTCGACCGCGGCGGATATCTCTATCATGGAAGAGTCGCCGCCTTGGCGAAGGCCGCCAGAGAAGGCGGACTCGAGTTCTAACACGCGCGCGCCCCGATAGGGCGCCGCAACTCACCCGTGGGGGTTGTATCGGTGAACGGATCACAAAACAGAGATACGAGAGGACCGAGAGATTCGAAGGACCGCCGGGGATCGAGGGATGGCCGCTCGCCTCGGGACGGGGGCGGGGACATGGCTCCCGAATTTCTCGAACAAACGATCCATATCAACAGGGTCGCGAAAGTCGTCAAGGGAGGGCGCCGGTTCAGCTTCAACGCTCTCGTCGCCGTCGGTGACGGCATGGGCAAGGTCGGGATCGGACTCGGCAAGGCGAACGAGATCGCGGACGCCATTCGCAAGGCGACGGAAGCGGCCAAAAAGGACATGTTCCGTATTTCGATGCAGGGCGGCTCCATTCCCTACCAGGTGATGGGGATATTCGGCGCCTCTCGGGTGCTCATGAAACCGGCCTCTCCCGGTACCGGCGTCATCGCCGGCGGTGCCGTGCGCGCCGTGCTCGAGGTGGCGGGCGTGAAGGACATTCTCACGAAGTCGCTCGGATCGAACAACCCGCACAATATGGTGAAGGCGACCATGGCGGGGCTCAGAAGCATCCGGAGCGCGCGCGACGTGGCGAACCGCCGCGGCATCAGTATCACGAAGCTATTCGGGATGAAGGAAGCGAAAGGCGCCGCCGAGTGAAGCGATCCGCGCCGGGCGAACGACTGACAGCGAGGAAATGATATGGCGAAGATGTTGAAAATAACGCAGGTCAAGAGCGTCATCAACTCTCTCTACGACAAGCACCGCCCCGTCATGGAGGCTCTTGGCTTCAAGAAGAACTACCGTACGCTCTACCAAAAGGACACGCCGCAGATCCGGGGAATGATCCACCGGGTGCAGCATCTCGTGATCTGGGAAGAGCTGGACGAAAAGGACATCAAGGTTCGGCAGAAAAAGGGGCCGGGATACACGGTCCTCGATAAGGGAACCACAAGGAGCTAGATACGATGAAGCTGAGCGAAATCAAAGCCGCCAAGGGCGCAACGAAGAAAAACAAGCGGGTCGGGTGCGGCCCCGGTTCGGGACACGGACGCTATTCGACGCGCGGCTGCAAAGGGCAAAAGGCGCGCTCGGGCGGCGGCGTCCCCTCATGGTTCGAGGGCGGGCAGATGCCGCTCCAGCGGCGCGTGCCGAAGCGGGGATTCGTCAATATTTTCAAGACCCACTACCAGGTCGTGAACCTCGATTCCCTGGGCGTGTTCGCGGCGGGCTCCAAGATCAACCGCGGCACCCTCGTCGATGCGGGTCTCGTGCGGAAGGCCGCGGATCCGGTGAAGATACTCGGGCGGGGAGCGATATCCGTGGCGCTCGACATCGAGGTCGACGCGGTGAGCCGCACGGCCGCGGAGGCGATTCGCAAGGCCGGCGGAACGATTCAACTTCTCTCCGGCGAGCGCGTGCCCGGGCCCGACAATCGGGAGAAAGAGTAATGTTTAAGAAGCTTCAGGATATATTCAGCATACCCGAGCTCAAGAGGCGGATTTTCTTCACGATGGGGCTGCTCATCGTGTACCGGATCGGCGGCCACATCACGACGCCGATGGTGAACCCGGCGGCGCTCAAGGCGTACTTCGCGAGCCAGCAGGGTACGATCTTCGCGCTCTACGATCTCTTTGCGGGAGGGAACTTCAGCCGCGTGACGATCTTCGCCCTCGGCATCATGCCGTACATCAGCGCGTCGATCATCATCCAGCTGCTGCAGGCCGTTATCCCGTACTTCGAGAAGCTCGCCAAAGAGGGGGAGGAAGGGCGGAAGAAGATCACGCAGTATACGCGGTACGGAACGGTTGCCCTCTCGATAGTCCAGGGGGTCGGCATCGCGTTCTTCCTCGAGAACATGGCCGAGGGCGTCGTGCCGAATCCGGGCATGTTCTTCAGGCTCATCACCATCATCACGATGACCGCGGGCACGATCTTCGTCATGTGGCTCGGCGAGCAGATCACGGAGCGGGGCATCGGAAACGGCATTTCGCTGATCATCATGATCGGCATCGTGGCGAGGTATCCGGCCGACGTCCTCGATACGTGGCGCGCCATTCAGATCGGCACACTCTCGCCGCTCAGGCTCGTCTTTCTCCTTCTCATTATGGTGGTCGTGATCGCGGGCGTCATTCTCATCACGCAGGGGCAGCGTCGCATCCCGGTCCAGTACGCGAAGCGTATCGTCGGGCGGCGCGTCTACGGGGGCAAAGCCCAGTACATTCCGCTCCGCGTCAACACGGCGGGCGTCATTCCGATCATCTTCGCGCAGTCGATCATGATGTTCCCGAGCACGATCGCGGCGTTTTTCAAGGAAAACGAGTTCATGGGGGCCATAATGTCGGCCCTGAGCCCTTACGGACTGCTCTACAATTTGCTCTACGCCACCATCATCATCTTTTTCACGTACTTCTATACGGCGATCATTCTGAACCCCGTCGATCTCGCCGAGAACATGCAGAAGTACGGCGGATTCATTCCGGGCATCCGCCCCGGAAAGCGGACGAGCGATTATATAGACCGGATACTTACCCGCGTGACGCTTCCGGGAGCCATCTTCCTCGCGTTCATCGCGGTTCTGCCCGACGTTCTGATCAAGCAGGGCAAGCTGCCGTTCTACTTCGGCGGAACGGGACTCCTCATTGTGGTCGGTGTGATGCTCGATACGCTCCAGCAGATCGAGACGCACCTCCTGATGAGGCATTACGACGGATTCATGAAGAAGGGCCGTCTGCAGGGCAGACGGTTCTAGGAGGTTTTCGGCGTGGCTCTCACGCATATCGTCATATTGGGGCCCCCGGGCTCCGGCAAGGGAACGCAGGCGGCGCGCATCGCGCGCGAGTTCGGCCTCGCGCACCTGTCGACGGGGGACATGCTCCGCGACGCCGTAGCGCGCAAAACCGATCTCGGCGTCGAGGCGGAGACCTACATGGAGCGCGGGCTTCTCGTTTCGGACGAGATCATTTTCGGTCTCATCGGCACGGCGCTCGATGCGGCCAGGGACACGGGCTGGATCATGGACGGTTTTCCGCGGAACCTCGTGCAGGCCGAGATGCTCTCGAAGATACTTGAGGAGCGCGGGGAGAAGATCGACTACGTTCTCGACATTGACGTCGATTCCGAGCTCATCGTGCGGAGACTCTCGAAGCGCCGCGTGTGCCCGGCGTGCAAGGTGGTCTACAATCTCGATTCGATCAAGACGAAGGCGGCCGGAATATGCGACGCGTGCGGCGGGGCCATCGTCAAGCGTCCCGACGACGAAGAAGACACGGTCCGCAGGCGCCTCGCGGTCTACAAGGCGCAAACCGCTCCCGTCATCGATTATTTCCGGAAGCGGAGCAGCGTCATCACCGTGGAAGGCGCCGGGGACATAGAAGAGATATTCGCGGAGATACGCGGCGTTTTGAAATGATAGCGATACGTACCCAGCCGGAGATGGATCTCATCCGGCGGAGCGGGGAGATCCTCGTTGAGTGCTTCGCGAAGCTCGAAGAAGCGCTCCGGCCGGGCGTCGAGACCCGCGAGCTCGACCGTGTCGCCGAGGAATTCATTCGAGCGCGGGGCGCGGCGCCCGCATTCAAGGGATACCAGGGGTATCCCGCGTCGATCTGCACCTCGGTGAACGAGCAGGTCGTACACGGCATTCCCGGCGCGCGGACGCTCGCGGAAGGCGACATTGTCGGGATCGACATCGGCGTTGTGCGAAACGGCTACTACTCCGATGCGGCGCGCACCTACCCGATCGGCGAGGTGAGCGAGAAAGCCCGGCGGCTCATGCGGATCACGAAGGAGGCCCTGGACCTCGGCATCGACGGGGCGAGGGACGGAAAGCATCTCTCCGATGTCTCCCACGCGATCCAGAAGCACGCCGAATCCAACGGGTTCAGCGTCGTACGGATGCTCGTGGGGCACGGGATCGGAAGGCAGATGCACGAGGATCCGCAGGTTCCCAACTTCGGTCTCCCCGGGAGGGGGCCGGTGCTCGCTCACGGAATGGTGCTCGCGATCGAGCCCATGGTGAACGAGGGCGCGGGGGACGTCCTGACGCTGAAGGACAACTGGACGTTCGTGACGGTGGACGGAAAGCTGTCCGCCCACTTTGAGGATACGGTGGCCGTAACGACCGAGGGCCCCGTGATCATGACCAGGTGAGGGTGCGGGGGAGATTTCCGATGCCGCAGGCGCCCGGAGCCGCGGTGGAAAGAAGGCGCGGTACAGGGAATAATGGCGAAGCAGAAGGGCATACCGGTGGAAGGTACCGTCGCGGAGGCGTTGCCCAATGCGATGTTCAGGGTGGAGCTCGAGAACAAGCATGTGATCCTCGCCCATGTCTCGGGCAAGATGCGCATGCATTTCATACGCATTCTTCCCGGCGACCGGGTGGCCGTCGAGCTCAGCCCGTACGATTTGTCGAGAGGCAGGATCACGTACCGGTACAAGTGACGAAGGAAGAGAAATCATGAAGGTCCGCAGCTCAATCAAGAAGATTTGCCCATACTGCAAGATCATTCGTCGGAAGGGAGTCCTCCGCGTGATCTGCAAGAACCCGAAACACAAGCAGCGGCAGGGCTAACGGGTAGCCCGTGCGGCGCTCGTGAAAGGAGTGTTCCGTGGCGCGTATAGTCGGTATCGATATACCCGATAACAAACATATCGAGATCTCCTTGACGTACATTTTCGGGATCGGCCGCTCGACCGCGAGGCTGATCTGCAAGAAGGCCAGTGTGCCGCTCGGCACGAGGACCAGGGATCTCACCGAGGAGCAAACGGTTCATATCAGGGATATTATCGAGAACGAGTACAAGGTCGAGGGCGCTCTCAGAAGCGAAGTGACGATGAATATCAAGCGGCTCATGGAGATCGGTTCCTACCGCGGGATGCGTCACAAGATGGGATTGCCGGTGCGCGGCCAGCGCACGCATACGAACGCACGGACCCGCAAGGGCCCGCGCAACCGCCCCGGTGCGAAGCGGAAAAAACCCGCTGCATAATGATGGGGCGGCCGGCCGGGCGCGCGAGCGCGTCCGTCCGGCGCACGAGCAAAGGGAGGTACTACGTTGGCTCAGCCACGGGGTTCCAAGAAGAAAATCAAGAAGGTCGATATCTACGGTATCGCTCATATCCAGTCCACGTTCAACAATACGATCGTGAGCATAACGGATAAGGAAGGCAACATCATTACCTGGTCGAGTCCGGGAAGGCTCGGATACAAGGGCTCGCGCAAGAGCACGCCGTTCGCCGCCCAGCAGGCAGCCGCGACCGCCGCGCGCGAAGCGATGGGGCTCGGGGTAAAAAAGGTCGAAGCGTGGGTGCGGGGTCCCGGCCCGGGGCGCGAGGCGGCGATCAGGTCGCTCCGCGCGAGCGGACTCGAGATCTCGGCGATCAAGGATTGCACTCCGGTGCCGCACAACGGATGCCGGGCGAAGAAGCGCAGAAGAATATAGCGAAGCCGGCTCTAAGGAGGTAACTGTTACATGGCGAGATACTTGGGTGCCAAGTGCAAACTGTGCCGGAGGGATGGCGTGAAGCTGTTCCTCAAGGGGGACCGCTGCTATTCGGATAAGTGCGAGATCGAGAAGCGCAACTATCCGCCGGGAGAGCACGGGCGCGCGAGGTTCAGCAGAAAAAGCAGCTACCGCAACCAGCTGAGAGAGAAGCAGAAGCTGCGCCGCATGTACCTGTTGCTCGAAAAGCAGTTCCGCAACTACTACTTCCGTGCGGTCAAGATGAAAGGCGTCACGGGCGCGAACCTGCTGAAGCTCCTGGAGCAGAGGCTCGACAACATGGTCTTCCGCATGGGGTTCACCCCGTCGCGCGAGACGGCGCGGCAGCTCGTTCTGCACAAGCATTTCGAGGTCAACGGACGCATCGTGGACCGGCCGTCCTTCCAGCTCAAGCCGGGAGACCGGGTGACGGTGCGTGAAAAGAGTAAGGATCTTCTCGTCGTCGAGGAGAGCCTGAAGAAATACGGAAGCCGGGGGACCGTTCCCTACATATCGGTCGACGTGAACAAGCGCGAGGGAGTCTATCTCGAGGCGCCGACGCGCGAGATGATACCGGTTCCGATCGAGGAAAACATTATCGTGGAGCTCTATTCCAAGTAAGGGGACTTGGGTCGAGAGGTGTCAGGGGATTCCGCGGTGCGGGTCCGTCGGGGCGCCTTCGGCTTGGTGAGCAGGCCGTGCAAGGAGGATTTGGCAGATGAAATGGCGTAACCTTTTGATGCCGAAAGAGATTGTCGCGGATGCAGCCGCTCAGACACCGACGTTCGGGCGATTCAAGGTCGAACCGCTCGAGCGCGGATTCGGCAACACGATCGGCAATGCCCTTCGTCGCACGCTTCTTTCCTCGATCCAGGGAGCCGCGGTGACGGCGGTGAAGATAGCGAGCGTCCAGCACGAGTTCAGCACGATCAAGGGCGTGAAGGAAGACGTCACGGACATCGTCCTGAACCTCAAGCAGATGATCATGAGGATGCACGGGGACGAGCCGAAGTTCATCCATCTCGACGTGACGAAAAAGGGCGAGGTCACGGCAGGGGAGATCACCGAGGATCCCGAGATCGAAATCCTGAACAAGGACCTCGTGATCGCGACGTGCACGGAGAAGGCGCACCTCAAGATGGATATCCTCGTCGGGCACGGGCGCGGATACGTTCCGTCCGAGCTGCACAATCTCGAGGATTTCGAGATTGGGCTCGTTCCGATGGATTCGAATTTCAGCCCGGTGCTGCACGTGAATTACATCGTGAAGAACACGCGCGTCGCACAGAGAACCGACTACGATTCGCTCACGCTCGAGATCGCGACGGACGGGAGCGTATCGCCGGAGGACGCCCTCGGGTACGCGGCCAAGATCATCAAGGACCACATGCTGTTCTTCATCCGTTTCGAGGAGGAGCCGGTGGAGGAGGTTGTGGAAGAGGTCGACCAGGAGATGGAGCGGTTGAAGGATCTTCTGAACCGGAGCGTCGACGAGCTCGAGCTTTCGGTCCGCTCATCCAACTGCCTCAAGGCGGCCAGTCTCCGCACTCTCGGCGAGCTCGTTCGCAAGACCGAGGGCGATATGCTCAAGTACCGCAACTTCGGCCGGAAGAGCCTCAAGGAGATCGTCGATATACTCGAGGGCATGGGGCTCTCGCTCGGCGTGGACATCGACGCGATCCTGCGCGGAGAGAAGAAGCTTGAAAAGAAACTCGACAGGATAGAGAAGAAGGAAAAAGAGGGGAAGGAATAATGCGGCACAGACGCGACGGGCGGAAACTCGGCATTACCGCTGAACATAGAAAAGCGATGCTTGCCAACATGGTCACCTCGCTCTTCAAGCACGAGCGGATCGAAACGACGACTCCGAAGGCGAAAGAGGCGCGACGCCTCGCCGAGAAGCTCATAACGCACGCGCGGCGCGGCGATCTCGCGTCGCGGCGGCACGTCGCCCGAACGATACAGGACGTGGAGATCCTGCAGAAGCTCTTCGCGGAGATCGCCCCGCGCTACATCGATCGGCCCGGCGGATACACGCGCATCATCAGGCTCGGCACGGTCCGCGTCGGGGACGGCGGCTCGAAGTCGATCCTCGAGCTCCTCAAGAAGGACGAGGAAGGGCGCAAGAAGAAGAAAACGTCGCGCAAGACCTACCGCAAGCTCGACATGCCCGCCGCTGTCGCCCCCAAGGAGAAACCGGTGAAGGCGGTGGAAGCCGCTCCCGAGGGCGCCGCAGAGGCGGCGGCCGCCGAGGCCGCGGCGCCGGCGGAAGGCGCGGCGCAGAGCGAGGCCCCGAAGGCCGAGGCCGCGAAGAAGGCCAAGGCGAAGCCGGCGGACAAGCCCAAAGGGAAAAAGTAATAACCTCCCTGGCATCGGTATAGTGCAATCTTGGTCCTGACAAACGTAATTCTCCCCGTATTCTTCATCATATTCTTGGGGTTTCTCCTGAGAAGATTCGGGAAGGTCGATCTCAAGACCTTTTCGCGCGCCCAGCTCTACATCCTGTCGCCGGCGCTCGCGTTCATGTCGCTCGCGAAGCCCGAGGCGGATACGGCTCTCATTCTCCGCGTGCTCGTTTTCATCCTCTGTCTGGAGGCGGTGCTCCTCGGCGTCACGCTCGCCATCGGTTTCGTGACGAAGCGCGATCGCGCCGAGCGCCAGGCGATGTCGCTCGCCTCCATATTCATGAACACCGGGTTTTACGGGATCCCCGTATGCATGCTCGCCTTCGGCGACTGGGGGCTCGTCTACGCGACGATATACATGGTCGCCTCCTCCATCACGCAGTCGACGATCGGCATATTCCTCGCGAGCGCGGGGCGCGGGAGCGTTAAGGATGCGCTCCTGAGTGTCTTCAAGGTGCCGCTCATCTGGTCGATCGTCGCGGCGCGGCTTCT
>JBAZPL010000101.1:0-9184 GCA_041648155.1 Candidatus Krumholzibacteriia bacterium | reverse complement strand
ACCGGGTATGGTTGCCGGGACTGAGGCCCCGCCCGAAAGGAAGCGGGAATCGCCGCCCGGAATCTGTAGCCACGGCGCCTGACTCCTACTCTACAGCGCCGGGAGAGATGCGTTAGCTCCGAGAGAGAAACGAAAAGACGGCCATGCGCGAGTCGATTCTCGGCATGGCCGTCTTCATTCCTTCTTTCGCTCTTGACAGGACGCCCGCCCGGGCTAATATTATATCCAACTAACATTGTTAGAGGAGACTAAGAATGAACGGCCTGACCGAAGGGTTGGAAGACTATCTCGAGGCGACGCTTCTCGAAGAGAGGGAGCGCCGCGTCGTGCGCACCAAGGATCTCGCGAAGAGACTCGGCGTCACGAGCCCGAGCGTGAACGCGGCCGTGAAGGAGCTCGGGAGCCTCGGCCTCGTGAAGCACGAATCCTACAGCTACATCGAGCTCACCCCGAAGGGGCGGAAGAAAGCAGCTCTCGTCTATTCGCGCCACAGGACGCTCTATCAGCTCTTCGCCGACGTCCTGAAGGTGCCCGCGAAGATCTCGGAGATCAACGCCTGCGGGATGGAGCATCATCTCGACGCCGGCGCCGTGAAAAAGCTCGCGCGGCTCCTCGAATTTCTCAGGAGAAAATCCGGAAAGAGCGGCACGTTTGCCGCGGAGCTCAGGGAGGCTCTCGGAGATGACTGAAAAGCCCCTTGCCGCGCTCGAGCCGGGCGAGGACGCCGAGATCGTGGCTCTGAACGGCGGCGAGAAATTTCAATCCCGGTTGCGCGCCATGGGACTGGCCGAGGGGCAGAAGGTGCGCAAGCTCTCCCGCATAAGCTGGGGCGGCCCGATCATTCTCCTGGTGAATCGCGCGCAGGTCGCCATCGGACACGGGATGGCCCGAAAAATACTGGTTCGTACGAACGACGATGACTGAAAATCTCCACGACAAAGGCTCAATATCCAAACAGGGAAGCTCCGTGGGCGCCGACATTCTCCTTGTCGGCCAGCCCAACGTCGGCAAAAGCGTGCTCTTCTCGCGGCTGACGGGGGTGCGCACGATCGCATCCAACTATCCGGGCACCACGGTGGGTTACACGGTGGGCAGCATGCGGTTCGGAGACCGCGCGTACCGCGTGGTGGACGCGCCGGGCACCTACTCGCTCGAGCCTCTCGACGAGGCCGCGCGAGTGGCGATCGATCTCATCGACGCCGCCGGGCTGATTATCAACGTGGTGGACGCCACGCATCTCGAGCGGCACCTCCCTCTCACGCTGGAGCTGATCGCCCAGGGGAAGCCCGTGGTCGTCGCCCTCAACATGAGCGACGAGGCACGCCACCTCGGAATCGAGATACATATTGAGAGATTGGAGGAGCTCCTCGGAGTGCCTGTCGTGCCCACCGTGGCGAGGACCGGCGAGGGAGTGGTGCGGTTGATCGAGACCGCGCTTTTCCGGGATATTCCCGTACGGGGCGCTCGGGACGAAGAAGCCGCGCGGGACGAGAGCGGTCATCCCGCGCATCACCCCCACATGCCTCATCATCATGCCGGGGAACAAGCGAATGGGCACGAGCATATTGCGGACGAAAAGGTCTGGAGCAGAGTTGGGGAAATCGTGGACGAGGTGCAGGTGCTGCGCCATCACCACCACACGTTCAGCCAGTGGATCGAGGATGCGAGCGTTCACCCCAGGCTGGGCGGGCTCTTCGCGCTCCTCGTGCTCGCGCTTTCGTTCTCCGTCGTGCGGATGATAGGCGAGTTTCTCGTGAGCGGCGGCGTCGGCGTCGCGGGGGAGCCGTGGTTCCGGGTCCCCTTCGGCATGGAGCCGTTGTTCGACGCGGCATGGAGACCCCTGATGGCGAAGCTCTCCGCCTCGCTCGGCGGGGACGGATTCCTCCATCATCTTCTCATCGGAAATCTGATAGACGGCCGGATCGATTTCAAGCAGTCGTTCGGGCTTCTCACGACGGGGCTCTTCGTCCCGCTGGGAATGGTGCTCCCGTACATATTCAGCTTCTACCTCGTGCTCTCGCTCCTCGAGGACACGGGGTATCTCCCGCGGCTCGCGGTGTTCCTCGACACCGGCATGCACCGCATCGGGCTCCACGGCTATGCAATCGTCCCGACGCTCCTCGGGCTCGGATGCAACGTCCCCGGCATCATGGCCACGCGCATCCTCGAGAACAAACGCCAGCGTTTTATCACGGCGACGCTCATCTCGATCGCCGTTCCCTGCGCCGCGCTTCAGGCGATGATCGTCGGCCTCGCGGGGGCGCGCGGCCTGTGGGTGGTGGCGCTCGTGTACGGCATACTCTTCGTCGTCTGGATCGTGATCGGCGTGATTCTGAGAATCGCCACGCGCGGTTTTCTCCCCGAGCTTCTTATCGAGATCCCGCCCTATCGCGTGCCGTCGCCCGGTGCGCTCGCCTCGAAGATGTGGATGCGCGTTGGGGGATTTCTCCGGGAGGCGCTCCCGATCGTGCTCGCCGCGATTCTCGTCGTGAACGTGCTCTACGAGCTCAACGTGTTTCACTACATCGCCGACGCGGGCGCGGGGGTCGTGAGCACGCTGTGGGGACTCCCGAAGGAAGCGATCGTGCCGCTCCTTCTCGGGATACTGCGGAAGGAAATGGGCGCGGGGATGTTCGCGCCGCTGTCGCTCACGACGAAGCAGCTTGTTTCGGGATGCGTGATTCTCTCGATGTTCTTTCCGTGTATCGCGACTCTGGTCGTGCTGCTCAGGGAGCTCGGCTGGAGGGATACGCTGAAGGCCACCGGCATCATGCTTGCCGCGGTCGTCGCGACGGGCGCCGCCATCAACTTCATTTGGCCGTGACGCTCGTTAAATAGATTGAGTTTTCTAAACCGGCAGCTTAGAAAACTCAAATATGATTATCGACGGCTCGGTTGCGTTCGCGCCGGCCGCGTTCTAAAAGAGATCGTTCGGCGCGTAATACAATTGTTGCTCGAGCGCCATGTCGGTCAGCGAGTCCTGCATTGTGATGGAAGAGTCTTTCGGGCTTCCTTCTCGGCGGGACAGCGCCTGTCCCCCGACGAACGAAAGTCCCGCGGCGACGACAATGAGTATGGCGGCGAAATGGAGCGGCACGGATCTTCGCCAGAAGCGCGTAGCGTCGGCGGTTCCCCGCGTGCGGCCGCAGCGCTCCGCATATTTCGACAGCACGGCTCGCTTCACCCGCGGGGACGGGTCGCTCCGAAACCGTTCCAATAGATTCTCGATGTCCAGTTTCGTGTTCATGATCACTCCTTCTTCGATTCGAGTCCGGCCACGCCCAGTCGCTCTCTCAGGCTCGCGATGGCGTTGTGCATCCGGCTTCGTGCCGTTCCCTCGGGAATCCCGAGAATCTCTCCGATTTCACCGTACGGGAGATCCGCGCCGATCCGCAGGAACACGACTTCGCGCAACTGCTCGGGCAGGGAGGCTACGAGACGCATGAGCTTCGCCCCGATGATGTCGTCGGGGCAATCGACGGATCCATTTCCCGGGAGCGGCATCGAGTCGAGCTCGGACGGATCGACGCAAACCTCTCTCGCTCGGCTGCGCACATGATTTCTCCCCGTATTGAGGGCAACGGTGTACAACCAGTTTGGAAACGGGCGCCGCGGAACGTATGACGCGAGCCCTTCGATGACCTTGAAGAAAACATCCTGAACGAGGTCGTCGAGGACTGAGGCGTCCGTTCCTGCGAACGAGGCCAGGGCGCGGGCCACGCCCGGGGCATGGCGGTCGTATATCTCCTCGAAGGCGGCCGCGTTCCCGTCGCGAGCGAGAAGAGCGAGCTCAGTGTCGCTCAATTTCGTTACTTCTCTTTGCACTTCTTCAGAAGCGCCTTGACGTGCGCTTCGATGCTGAGCTCGTGGAATTCGGCGATCGCGGCCGCCCGGCCGAGAAGCCTGCATTTCAAATCGGCTGGGATCCCCTCCCGTTGCGCCAAGTCGACCATGCTCACGGCGTAATTGGTCATCACGTTCGAGACGGTCGGCACGAGGTCCCACGCGAAATCCCAATCCGTCGCGGAATCGAGACGGTATCGCTCGAGAACGAGACGCGCGGCTTCCTCCGAAGTGAGCCCCTTCCCGGCGGCCCGCAGAGATAAGCCTTCCATGACCGGCTTGGTCTTCAAGCCGAGCTCCTCCATGCGGTCGCGACTGACGGTCACTGCGATGTACAGAGGCACCTTGGAGTCTTTGATCCACTGCGCAATCAATGCGCTGGGATCTTCCGTCGCGGTCCCGGGCTTTGCCTGATCGGCCGATCTCAGACATGCATGTTTCCGGCGGAGTGCATCGAGGTACTCCGGTCGTCGCAAGAGATGCCAATTGATCACCACGACATCGTTCCTGAAGTCCATCCCGGCCTGGAGGGCCAGAGGAGGAAAGGTGTCGTTGTCTCCGTTCGTAATGAGAACCGCGCCGACGGGCAGCCCGATGAGCATATTGTACGCGTAATCCTGAAGGGGGCGGGAGATGATTCTTCTGTCGAACACTGTCTTGAGCGCTGCTGCCGCTTTATCGAGCTCTCCGGTGTGTAGGTATAAGGCGGCGAGCGACGTCAGCGCATCCCCGTAGTCGGGGGCAATCGCCCTCGCTCGCTCGAGGAGCTTCACGGCCTCGTCGCCCCCGCCGTCGACCATAATACACTCGGCATAAAAGTTGAGTGCTCTCGGATTGTCCGGCTCCAGCTCGACGGCGCGCTTGCCCGCGAGCTTCGCCGCTTCCAGCTCGCCGCTGTATCGCTGGGCCCTGCCGATGTTGACGAGAGCATCGGCCGTCTCCCCGTGCTTCTCAATGTACTCGCGCCACTGATTCGCGAGGGCGACGTACGAAGCCTTATCGAGCGGCCGATCGCGCAGCCGCGGAACGGGTTGGGGTTGGGATAGGGCGCTTGTCGTGATGCACGCGGCGAGAAGCAGGCATGCGCCGAGAACGCGCGGCAGTCCGGAGATCCTCATTGTATCCTCCTCCGTGTCGAGGGTTTCATCTCTATGGAGCGGCGCAGGAAAGCGCTCCTCCACCCTGAGAACACGCCAGAGGCGGGAAACGTTCACGTTTATTGCGAGCGGACGTTGTGCCGGAGAATGGCTCTGCCGGGAAAGGCAAAAGCTCGATTTCGGAATCGACCCGCGGGGGACCAAGCTGCCTGCTGCCCGGGCGTTACTTCGCCGCGCGCCCCTCGATGAACGCCTTCTTGTTGATCTCGCCCGTGCCCTTCGGCGCCATGCGCTCGATCACCTGGAGCCACTTCGACTCCTCGAGGTCGAGATCGTTCGACAGCACGCCGAGGAGGATCGTGTTCACGAGGCGGGTGTTGCCGAGCTTCTTCCCGATCTCGTAGGCGTCGATGACCGTCGTCTTGGGCACACGGGCCTTGATGGTGTCCTCGACCTTCTCGGGATACGAGAACTTGCCCGTCGTCGTGATGGGCGGGATGATCTTCTGCTCGTTCACGATGATGGTGCCGCCCGACCTGAGGTAGTGCACCCAGCGGAGCCCCTCGGCGACCTCGAAGGCGAGGATCACATCGGCGGCCCCTTCCTCGATGAGCGGCGAATGGACCTTCTTCCCGAAGCGTACGTGGCTCGTCACGACGCCGCCCCGCTGGGACATCCCGTGGACCTCGCTCTTCTTCGTGTCGAGCCCCATAGTCTTCGCGACCTCGCAGAGGATCTCGCTCGCGAGCAGCACTCCCTGGCCGCCCACTCCCACGATCAGTACGTTCGTCGTGCCGTCTTTCATTTCATTCCTTCCTTATGCTTTCTTAATTTCCTGGATCGCCTCTTCGGGGCAGACCTGCGCGCAGAGCGTGCAGCCCGTGCAGAGCTCGAAGTCGATCTGGGATTTCGCGCGTCCCTTCTCGTTCTTCTCGCTCGACGTCGTGATCGCCGGGCAGCCGATCCTGAAGCACGCGCCGCACGCCGTGCACTTCTCGAGCACGACGTGGAATTTCGTCGTCGGCTTGAGTTTGCTCGGGAACAGCACGCACGGCTTCGTCGTGATGACCACGGACGGGGCCTCGCGCTCGATCTCTTCCTTGAGAACGGCGAACGTCTCTTTCTGGTCGAACGGGTCGATCGTGCGCACGTGCTCGACGCCGAGCGCCTTCACGAGCTGGACGAGGTCGATCGCGTGCGTCGCGTCTCCCATGAGCGTCTTCGACGTTCCCGGGTGATCCTGTCCGCCCGTCATCGCGGTGATGCGGTTGTCGACGATGATTGTCAATTGGGTGCCGCGGTTGTACACGACGTTCGCAAGCCCCGTGATTCCGCTGTGGAGGAAGGTCGAGTCGCCGATGATGGCGACTGTTTTCTTTTTCGTCTTCTTCGCCTTCTCGATGCCGAAGGCGTGGTTGACGGAGGCCCCCATACAGAGGCACGTGTCGATCGTCTCGAGCGGCGGGAGCGCCGCGAGCGTGTAGCAACCGATGTCGCCGGTGACGAACACGCCGAGCTTGCGGATCGCCATCATGACGCCGCGGTGCGGGCAGCCGGGGCACAGCACCGGGGGCCTCGGGAGCACGCTCTCGTGCGTCTGCTTCTTCTGCGCGGTATCCGCGGCGAGCACGCCCGCCTCGATGAACCCTTCGCGCACGCGCTCGACGTTCAACTCCAGGAAGTTGGAGAAATATTTCTTCCCTTCGCAGGGGATGCCTGCCGCGAGGATCTGCTCTTCATAGAAGGGTTCGAGCTCCTCGACGACGATGATGCGGTCCACCTTCGAGGCGAAGTCCATGATCTTGTTCATCGGGAGCGGGAAGCCGAGACCGAGCTTGAGGAAGCTCGCTCCCGGCATGATCTCTTTCGCGTACTGATACGCGACGCTGCCGGAGATGATCCCGACCTTTTTATCCCCCCATTCGACCATGTTCAGCGTCGTCGTCTCGGCGAATTTCTTGAGCGCCTCGAGGCGTTCGATGACGAGCTTGTGGCGCACCATCGCATTCGAGGGCACCATGACGTATTTCGCGATATTCCGCTCGAAGCCCGCGTGCTCGACCGTGCGCCGCTCGCCGATCTTCACGAGCCCCTTCGAATGCGAGATGCGCGTCGTCATGCGGAAGAGCACCGGCGTGTCGAACTTCTCGCTGATCTCGAAGGCGTCCTTTACCATATCGAGCGATTCCTGGCTGTCGGCGGGCTCGAGCACGGGGATCGAGGCGAATTTCCCGTAGAATCTGTTGTCCTGCTCGTTCTGCGACGAGTGAAGGCTCGGGTCGTCGGCGCTCACGAGGATGAGCCCCGCGCCCACGCCCGTGTACGACAGCGTCATGAGCGGGTCGGCAGCGACGTTCACGCCGACGTGCTTCATCGCGGCGATTGCGCGCGCGCCGCCCCAGCTCGCCCCGACCGCCACCTCGAGCGCGACCTTCTCGTTGATCGACCACTCCGCGTAGATGTCGGCCTTGAAATGCCGCGCGATCGTCTCGAGGATCTCGGTGCTCGGCGTGCCCGGATACGCCGACGCGAATTCGCCGCCGTGCTCGAATACGCCGCGGGCGAAGGCTTCGTTTCCGGAGAGAAGCATTTCCATAGAGAGGTTCCTCCTGGTGGGGGCATTTTCCGAAGGTTTTATTCGTCGAAAGTCGAAACTGCGTTTCCAGATACGTTAAATGGAATGATGGATAAATTCAACTATTTTTTACGAGACGCGCGTGCGGAGCCGAAGCGGAAAAAAGCGGAATTTCTGGGTTGACAGAGTCGAAAAATGCCGTATACTGTTAAATAGAAGTATACGTCAATCCAACGGGGGGACACGATGGAAACGAAGCTCACGCTGCGCATGGAAGACAGGCTCATTCGGCGGGCGAAGGCGCATGCGCGAAAGTCGGGCAGGTCGCTGTCGCAATTGGTCGCGGATTTTTTCGGCATGCTGGGATCGGATATGGAGAAGAAGTCGTTTGAGATGACGCCGAAGGTGAAGTCGCTGTATGGCTCCCTGGAGGGCGCGGACAAGCACGTTGCCTCCCACAAGCGGCACCTCGAGGACAAATATCTATGATCGTCGTCATCGATACCGACGTCGTTCTCGATGTGCTCCTGAGGCGCGAGCCCGTTGCGGATGCCGCCGCGCGTCTCATGTCGAGGGCGGAACGAGGCGATTTCGACGGCTTCGTGTGCGCCACGACGGTAACGAACCTCTACTATCTCATGGCGAAAGCGGCGGGCGCCGCGAGGGTCAGAAGAGAAATCAAGAAGCTGCTCTCGTTTCTCGAAGTGGCGCCGGTCACTCGAACGGTCGTGGAATCCGCGCTCGAAGACAAGCATGACAATTTCGAAGACGGCGTCATTTCCGAAGCCGCGCGTAACGTCGGCGCGAGAGCGATCGCCACGAGGAACATCCGCACCTACAAAGGCTCGAAGGTCCGTGCGTACCTGCCCGCCGAAATCATCGAGATGCTCGATGCCGGTGGCCTCCCGCCGGAGTGATATCTCCTCAATCGTACGACAGGCGGGTCTCCTCATCCGTCATCGTCGGCCGAAGAATATCCTCCCACTCGGGATCGCGCCACGTTCCCAGCTGATCGTGCACCTTGAAGTACTTCTGCGGTATCGGGTGCGTGCCGTACACGACCTCGAGGCCGTACTTCGCCCTGATGAAGTCGCGGAAATAGCCGATCGAGGGGCACGGCGGATAGCCGACGATGAGTCCCGTCGCGAGATGTATCGCCGTCGCGCCGCTGCGCTTCATCTCGTCGACCGCGTATTCGACGTTTCCGCCGGGGCAACCGGCGCAGGTCGTGAAGCCGACGACTTCCACTTCTTTGTCTTTGTAGACGCTGAAGGCGCCTTCCTTGTTTCGCGCCGCCCTGAAGCATTTGCCGCCCGCGCACGTGCGATAGCGGTCACAGATGATGATGCCGACTTTCACCGTGTCTTGCATGTCGCCTACTCTCGATACCAGACGGTCCACCAGTCGGAGGAGCCGAAACCGCAGGTGATGAAGAACGGACCGTAGCCGTCCGGGCGCTCGCTGCCTGGCCGGTGCTCCGCGATCGGCGTGCCCAGAAGGAACTTATGTATGGGGCCGCCCGCCTGCTCGTTCAGCTTTATCCTGAACTCTACCGAGTACGGCGGCCAGCAGGAGCCTTCCGCGACGTGCACGAGCTCGGTGCAACTGTAAATCTGGACGTTGCGCATTTCGAGCGCTTTCGCGAGATCGAGCGCCGCCTTCTTGTAGA
>JBAZPL010000100.1:0-9283 GCA_041648155.1 Candidatus Krumholzibacteriia bacterium | reverse complement strand
GCGCAGCAACGCTGCCGCCTTATGCCGCCGCCGTTCCAATGTCCGAGGAGATCCGCATGGTCTCATAAGGGCATCCTCCTTCCAGGATGCCCCAGTATATTGCATTACTTATGCAGATGTCAATAAGAGCTCCTTGCTACTACTTCCTCCCCACCAGATTCTGAATCTTCTTCCCCACCGGATCCGCCCCGCCCCCGTAGTTCGACAGCACGGCCATCGTGTCGGGGATCTTCGGATCGTCCTTGAAGGGGGGCGGCTGTTGGGCGGCGGCGCTGAAGGGCGCCGGCGGCGCGGAGAGCATTATTGCGATTGCGAGCATGAACGGCAGAAATCGACGCATTTTCATAGGGATCCTCCTCGGGAAAGCGTCGAGATATCCTTTTATTACTGTTGTTTTGATCCCGTGCGTTTGGACTTTTTTGGATGGTTTATGGACTTCTTGGTATGATCTTTGGATGCGTCCATATTTATGGATGGGCGTTCATAATAACAGCCCTTCGTGCCGCAACAAAATCACCGAGGCAATGGATTTATCCCTCTCTGGAATTCTCCTTTCGGCCCCCCGGCAGGCTACCTTGAAATTTGAAATGACGAGTTTCAATTTTCAATGTCGATTGAGGTCCGCGCTCGACGATCTCGGGCTGGAGAGCATCGATATTGTCCATGCAGGGGACAGGACGTTTCCGCTCGCGGAGAAGACTCGGGCGGTCGCGTTTTCGCGGATGTTCGAAGATATCCGGCGGCTCTAGATCCCCCTGCAAATTCCTCAAAATTACGTTGCCAGATGGCACTGCGTTTGCTAAAATCCAATGTAGCGTCTGGGAGGAGTCGCCAAGCGTCTCTTGATGGGGCCAGAGGCCCCATACCCCAGTCGCTTTATTATTTATAGGGGCGGTGCCATGAGGGACAAACGGGACAAGCGAAAAACCCGGGGTTCGCCATCGAACTCTATAATTCCCGTATCGGTTGCCGACTATGGCCGCCTGATATCGAGCATCTCTGAGCTTCTGGAGCAAGCGAGGCATACTGCAGCACGGGCCCTGAACGCCGTGCTTACGGCCGCATACTGGGAGATCGGCCGACGAATTGTGGAATATGAACAGAGCGGTGCGGCGCGGGCGGAATATGGTGAAGCTCTGATCGAACGTCTTGCCAAGGACCTGACAGAACTTCATGGGCGCGGGTTTTCGAAGCAAGGACTTTACAAGATGCGTGGGTTCTACTTGGGCTGGCGAATTCTCCCGACACCGTCGGGAAAATTGGAGGCTCGAGTGATAGTCCCGACAGCGTCGGGAGAAAGCGGCGCTCGGAAACGCCAGACACTATCCGGCATAACTGCGCAGACGGCCCCGCTGCTTCATGCGCCAGTTGAATCTTTCCTGGCCCTGGCCGAGGTTTTTCCGCTCTCATGGTCTCAGTATGTCCGTCTCCTGTCGGTGGATGATCCGCGGGGTCGTGGCTTTTACGAGTCAGAGGCCATTCGCGGGGGGTGGTCCGTCCGGCAACTCGACCGGCAGATCAGCACGCAATTCTACGAGCGGGCTTTGCGGTCCAAATCTCCGCCGGCGCTCTTAGCCCGAGGGCAAAAGCCGCATCCGCAAGATGCAGCCTCGGTGCAGGCGGAAATCAGAGATCCATACCTCCTGGAATTTCTTAACCTGAAGGATGAGTATGCAGAGAATGATCTCGAAGAAGCGCTCGTCCGCCATCTGGAGTGGTTTCTGTTGGAAATGGGTGCGGGGTTCACGTTCGTGGCACGACAGAAACGCATTCGGATCGGCGACTCGTGGTATCGGATCGATTTGCTGCTTTATCATCGCGGCTTGCGATGCCTTGTCGTGGTCGATCTCAAGTCGGGGGCATTCACGCACGCAGACGCAGGCCAGATGAATCTCTATCTCAACTTTGCGCGAGAGCACCTCACGATGCCGGGCGAAGCCGATCCCGTAGGTATCATCCTTTGCAGCGACAAGGATAATGCCGTGGTGAAATACGCGACGGGTGGTATTCGCACCCGAGTTTTCGCGCCAAAATATCTTACGAATCTCCCCGACGTGGAGACCTTGCGGCGCGAAATTATGAAGACGCAAAGCGCGATGCGTGCGCGAAAGGAGGAGGAAGAGACAGAGGTTTGATAGTGGGTGCGCTCACGTTCGCCCGAGTTCCAATATTTTTCCACTTTCGCAATCCCTTTTCCCCCGAGCAACTTTCTGCTATGATCCCCCGTATTCAGGTCTAACCCATAGGAAGGAGACCCCTCATGAAATCGCGTTTACGGGCTCTTATTATCATGATTCTCGTCGCGGTGGCGCCGGTGCTTGGCATTACCGCGCCCGCCGCGGCGCAGGCCGCGAAGACCGCCACGGTCTACATCTCCGAAGCCCAGGCCCTCGCCGACGGCGGGAAGATCTCCGAGGCGATCGCTCTTCTCAAACAGGCGGCGGTGGAGCACCCGGCGAGCGCCGACGTCTACGCCTACCTCGGATCCTACGTCGGGCAGACGGCCGGCCAGCAGGGCGCGAACTACACCGAGGCGATGCGCATCATGGGGGAGAGCTACGGTTACCTCGACAAGGCCGTCGAGCTCGGCCCCGAGAATCCGATCGGATATTTTTACCGCGGCATCATGGGCGTCAGGGTGCCCGTTTTCCTCGGGAAGCTCCCGGGCGGCATCGCCGATCTGAAGAAGGTCGTCGAGATTCACGGGAAGGCGCCGGCCTCGGTGTCCCCCGAGATGCTCGTCACCGCGCACTCGATGCTCGGAGCGGGGTACGAGGCCTCCGGCAATCCCGCGGACGCCCGCGCGAACTACGAGAAGGTCGTGAAGCTCGCTCCCGGCACGGACGCGGCGAAGGCCGCCGAGGCGAAGCTCGCGACCATGGCTCCCGCCGCCCCGAAGGCGAAGCCCGCTGCGTTCCAGCCGAAGCAGGGGGACCCCGCCGATATCGCCGCGCTCAAGATGCGCATAAAGGCCGAGCCGGCGAACGCCGCCCTCGAGCTCGATCTCGCCCGCGCCCTCATGGCCGCGAATCGTTACGAGGAGGCGCGCGAGGTCATCCGCGACTACAACGACATCGATCCCTCGAATCCCGACGCATACCGGCTCCTCTTCCAGGCCGTCGGCGCCATGGCGAACGTGGGCTACGACGCGCGCATCGCCGAGGACACGAGATTCCGCACCAATCTCGCCTTCGAGGCGATGAGCGCCTCGGAAAAGATCGTCGAGCTCGATCCGAAGGACGTGAATGCGCGCCTGAACCGCGGAGTGACCGGCATTTCCCTGCCGTTCTTCGTCGGCAAGTTCGATCAGGGAGTCGCCGATATGGAGTACGTTCTCAAGAACACGAAGTCGAACGCCGACAGCGCCACGGCGATGTACTGGCTCGGCGCCGCGCGCGAGCGGCAGGCGATGCGGTTCTGGCTCGACGTCGCGACGAAGTTCCCCGCGAGCGAATCGGCGAGGCTGGCGATGACGTCGATGCGCCCGGTCGTGACGACCTTCGACGCGGGCAAGGCCGTGAAGCCGGTCGTCGCGATAGACTTCGTATCGGGATTCCGGGACGAGCTCGCCCCCCAGATCGCGATCTGGATCGAGGACGCCGCCGAGAAGCATGTGAAGACCGTGTACGTATCGGGCTTCGCCGGGAACGTCAAGGGCAAGCAGGTCACGCTCCCCGTCTGGGCGGCGACCTCGAACTTCGAGGGCGCGGACGCCGTGACGGGCGCGAGCATCGACGTCGGCCACTACGTGTACGCGTGGGACTGCAAGGGTCTCGACGGGAAGCCCGTGAAGCCGGGCAAATACGTCGCGAAGGTCGAGGTCTGCCACTGGCCGAGCATGAAGTACCAGCTCGCCGAGGCGGCCATCACCGTCGGGAAGTCGGAGAATTCGGCCCGCGTCGAGGAGGGCGACTACATCCCGTCCCTCGTCGTGACGTACTATCCGAAGTGAGCGGGCGGCCCGGGGAGCGGCGCGGGGCGCCACCGAGGCCTCCGAACCAAACGCAATTACACTTGCATATAGTGACACTATATGCTAAAGTGTTTGCAAATGGTGCATACGAGAAAAAGACGTTTCTGGATCGATCTCATCGAGCATGAGTGGCGGGAGCGCTCCGTCGTCTGGCTCGCGGGCGTTCGCCGCGTGGGCAAGACATGCCTCTCCCAGAGCCTTCCCGACATCGAGTATTTCGACTGCGAGCTCCCGCGCGTCCGGCGCATGATGGAGGACGTCGAGGGCTTCCTCGATGGTCTGGCCGCGCGGAGAATCGTCCTCGACGAGATTCACCGCCTGAAGAATCCCTCCGAGCTTCTGAAGATCGCCGCCGATCATTATCCCAAGCTGCGCGTTCTCGCGACCGGCTCTTCCACGCTCGGCGCCTCGAGAAAATTCAAGGATACCCTCGCCGGTCGGAAACGGGACATTTGGCTGACTCCACTCTGCGCGGCCGATCTCGCGGATTTCGAGAATTCGGATCTCGCTCATCGGCTCCTCCGGGGCGGCCTCCCGCCGTTCTTCCTCGCGGATGAGCTTCCCGAGCGCGATTTCCAGGAGTGGCTCGATGCGTACTGGGCAAAGGACATCCAGGAGCTCTTCAGGCTGGAGAAGCGGAGCTCCTTCCAGAAGTTCGCCGAGCTCATCATGGCGCAGAGCGGCGGCATCTTCGTGGCGAAGAGCTTCGCGGCCCCTTGCGAGGTCAGCCGGCAGACGATCACGAATTATCTGAAGGTTCTCGAGGCGACATTCATGGTGCACGTGATCAGACCGTTCAGCGGGCGGCGGCCGAACGAGATCGTGTCGGCGCCGAAGACCTATGCATTCGACACCGGCTTCGTGTGCTATCACCGCGGGTGGAAGGACCTCCGCCCGGAGAATCTCGGGGCGCTCTGGGAGCATTACGTTCTCAACGAGATGATGGCGAGGATGCAGAGCCGGCGGATCAATTACTGGAGAGACAAGCGCGGCCATGAAGTTGATTTCATCATCGCCGGGAGAGGCGCGCAATCACCGGGGGGCGGTGCGCATCCCGCGGCGATCGAATGCAAGTGGTCGGCCGGCGAATTCGACAGCGGCAATCTGCTCGCCTTTCGCAGACAATATCCCCAGGGGGAGAATTTCGTCGTGGCGCGGGACGTCGCGCGGTCGTATGTCCGCACCTACGGCGACGTGAAGGTGCGGTTCATAGGCCTATCGTCGTTCGGTGATTTCCTGATCGTCAGCGCCGGCGCGGAAAAGGTCAAAACAGGTAGTACCCGGTTAAATGGGCAGTGAAATGGGTAATGGAGCTCCCGCGTCGAGGAGGGTGACTTCATTCTCTCCCTCGTCGTGATCTACCATCCGAAGTGAGCAGAGCACGCAGCGGGCGCAGTCGCCCGGAGAGAATAGCAAGCGGGCGGGACGAGGGTCTTTGAGACGCCTGTTCGTCACCGCCCGCTGACTGCTACTTATTACCGCTTTTCTTTTGTACCGGCGTCCCGGTCAGACCTCTTCTCTACATTTCGCGATTGCGCCGATCGAGCGCTTCTCGCGGGGGCCTCGGCTTTGCGCTCGACCCGAGCGGTCTGCCTCGACGTAACCACTTCGCGCCGAGGCGGGGAGTTCGCGCGCTGCGCTGCGACCTTCCGCTCGCTCCGACGGGTCACCGCGGGCGTCGCGGTCTGCCGCTGAGACTGAACGGTCTGCCGTTGAGACCGAACGCCCTGGTTCGCGGGAGCCGCTCCTCTTGCCCGCACATCCCGCCGGGTCGCCGATCTCTCGGCGATCTTGATCCTGTCCGTGCGGATATCCATCGGCCGCTCCGCGATTGAACGAACCGGTATCTGCCGGCGTGCGGCCGTTTCCACCCGCTGGAAATCCGGAGCGCGCTTGACGACCTTGTCGCGATGGAACACGTCACGATAGCGCGGCCGATCGATCCCGCGGTGCCCGACGTGGTCGTCACAGAAGTCGTTGATGTGCACGACGACCCAGATATTGAAGCCGTAGGAATCCCACGGATCGGGCCAATAGAAGTGCGGAGGCGGCAGAGGCGCCCATCCGCAGTAGTTCCCGTAGGTGTACCATTGGACCCTCGCGGGCGACCATTCGTTGCCAGGGACCCAGAACCAGCCGATATCGAAGTTGTGATACCAATAGCCGTAATGGTAGACGAGCTCGCCGAAGGGCTCGTAGGAATCCCATGCCCAGCCGCGGCGCGTCCATATCCAGCGGCCGTCGTAGAAGGGCGCCCAGCTCTCGTCGACGTAGGGGCACCAGACCACGCCGTATGCCGGGACCCTCATCCATTCGCCGTAATCGGAGAGAAGATCGTAACCTCCTCCACCTCCTCCGTGGATATTGACCCCCGCCGACACTCGGACGACCGCGGATGCGTTTTGGGCGTATCCGAGTCCGACGACAAACATGCATGCGAAAAGCAGGAGGCCCAGCCTCTTGCTCAACCGGGATTCGGAGTATTTCGACATGTCCAACCTCCTTCAGGAAGCGAAGCCTTCAGGGGTGTTCATCTAATAAGTCGGGGGGGGAGGTTGTCAGGTTACAACCATCGCGGGCGAAGGCGGGTCGAACCGCCCGTGCGTCGCTCTTGCGGCCGTAGCGGCGCAAGAAAGGCAAAAACAGGCAGTATCCGATTAAATGGGTAATAAAATGGGTAATGGAGCCCCGGGCCCCGATTCGCGTCCTTGACCGATTCGCGAGAGCCGCTATGCGATCTCAACGAACTTCTTGCGGTCCACGCTGCAGACGGGGCACTTGTCGGGCGCCTCGCCCGAGAAAGTGTTGCCGCACGTCGGGCAGATCCAGATCTTCGCCGCGACGAGATCCTTCCCCGATTTTACCGCTTCGAGCGCCTTCGAGTAGAGCCCGTGATGGACCTCCTCGACCGCCATGGCGTACTTGAACGACATGAGGGCGCCCTTGTTCGCTTCCCTCTCGGCCTCGGCGACGAACTTCGGGTACATCTGCTGAAACTCGAACCCTTCCCCCTCGACGGCGGCAGCGAGATGGCGGCGGTGTCCTTCACTCCCCCGAGCACGCGGAGATGGGCGTGGGCGTGAACGGTCTCGGCCTCGGCCGCGGCGCGGAAGAGCCTGGCGACCTGCGGGTAGCCGTCCAGCTCGGCCTTCTTCGCGAAGGCGAGGTACTTCCGGTTCGCCTGGCTCTCGCCGGCGAAGGCTTCATTGAGATTGTCGGTCGTCGACATCGGCGTTCTCCTTTGTCTTCTAGGCGGAGCCTTTCTGCCGCTGCGTCAGCTTGATCTCCCGCAGCTGCAGGGCTATCACGAAAAGCAGGACGACCGCGGAGTATTCCAGAAGCCGCCACGGGTCGTAGTGGCCTCTCACCACCGTATAGCCGAGCAGCCGGGCCAGATGCTCCCAGGCGCCGAGGCCCGCCAGAGCGAACGCCACCACGAAAAGGACTCGACTCAAGATACTGGTCAATAACGTCATCGTCGTTACCTCCTTACCTGCGGGGAAGAACCATGGCGTCCGGATCGAGCTGTTTGGTTCGGAAGTTGAACGTCGCCATTCGAACCGTGTTGGTCTCGTCCTCGAACCAGAGCTGGAACCAGCCGGGATATGCGGGGTTCGTGGTCACCGAAACGAGCTTACCCCATTCCGCGGGGATGGAGTTGAGGGCCGGCAGCTGTTCGGAACCCACCGTTACACCCTCTTGGGCCGGTTTCTCCGGCAGCCGAGCGCAGGAAAACGCCGGCAGCAAGAGGACGACGACAAGAAACCAGATGCATGTCTGACGACACATGTTCTCTCCTTTCCGGGAAGCTGCTTTTGCTTCGTGATTGAGCCAAGCTCAACACATGGGCGCCCGCCCGTCAAGCGAAAAGGGATTGCGGGGCGGCCGGGTCGCCGCGGCGCGGCCCGCACCGCGGCGCAAATCAAAATTAGTTTGAATTTCCCTCACACTTGATATACTGCCGCCGGTATCGCCGCCGCGGCGGCGCCCAGCCGCGCCCCGGGCGGAAACGTCGACAGGATCTCAATCAGGAGGTGCTCATATGGCAAAACGCTATGGCGTGTCGGCGATGCTCATTTTATTGGGCGTCGTTCTCTGTGTGTCTCCGGCGCATGCGCAGTGGGCCAAGGATGGCGTTCTCGTATGCGGCGAGACCAACTATCAATACGGCCAGAAGATCATATCGGACGGAGCCGACGGAGCGATCGTCATCTGGATGGATTATCGCAACGGATCCGACTGGGACATCTACGGCAATCATGTCGAGCCGGGTGGATACGTCTACGGCTCGGGCTTGGCCATTTCCGCGGCCGGCGGCGATCAGACCGAGCCGGAGGTGATCCCGGACGGCACGGGGGGCGCGATCGTCGTGTGGAGCGACTTCCGTCTGGGGGACGGCTACTACCACCTCTTCGCCCAGAGGGTCGATGGCACCGGAACCCCCCGGTGGGCGGAGTACGGCATCCCCATCTGCACGGCGGACTACGCGCAGAATGCGCCCCGTATCGTTCCGGACGGAGCCGGCGGCGCGATCATTCTATGGGCGGACTACCGCACCGGGCAGTACAACATCTATGCCCAGAGGGTGAACGCGGACGGCGATACCCTGTGGGCGGCGGACGGCATCCCTATCGACACATCCAAAGGCGATCAATGGGGCCTGGAAGCCGTCCCGGACGGTGAGGGCGGCGCTTACCTCGCGTGGTTGGATTCGCGCAACGGGTTCGGGGACGTCTATGCGCAGCGAATCGACGTGGACGGCAACGTTCTCTGGGGCCCGGGCGTCCCCATCTGCTCCGTGTCCAGCTGGGCGTCGAATATACGTCTCGCCGCGGCATCGGGCGGCGGCGCGTGCATCGCGTGGTTCGATTACCGCGACTGGTACAACGACATTTATGCCCAGAAGATCGACCAGGACGGCGTCACCGCATGGGAAAACAATGGAATTCAGGTTTGTCCGGAATCCTGGAACAAGTACGGCCCGCAGATCGCGGATGACGGCGACGGCGGCGCTATAGTCGCCTGGTATGACGAGCGAAACTATTATGAGGTGTACGCGCAGCGAATCGATTCGGGCGGAAACCGCGCATGGGCCGAGCTCGGAGTCTTGGTCTTTCCGAGCTACGGAGACAGCGACGTCCGGATCATCTCCGACGGATCCGGCGGAGCGATAGTGGGCCTCGACATCTATTGGGACGAGAATCTGCCGAACGACATCTACGCCCAGAGACTCGACCATGACGGAAATCCGCTCTGGGGACCGAAGGGCGCCGCTGTGTGTCTCGCAGCGCAGGGCCAGAAAAATCCCGC
>JBAZPL010000099.1:0-9329 GCA_041648155.1 Candidatus Krumholzibacteriia bacterium | reverse complement strand
GCGTAGAGGCTGGGCTTGATTGCGCCTTCGGTGGGAAGATTGACCTTGAGAAGGAGCGGAATCTCGATGTAATTGAGACTCGTCGAAACATCCGTGCCCTCAAAATCTTCCTTCGTGCCCTTCATCGAGAAAAGGATCTCGGGCTGCACGGCGAAGATCTCGGTGATATCGTAGCTTATGAACACTCCGCCCAAGCCGCCAATCTTCATCAAGGTACCTTCAGCGTCGTCGCCGGTGATGTTGGCCATATTGAGGCCGCCCTTGACGCCGAACATCATGCCTTCGGCGAAAAGCGGCGATGCGACAAACAGCGCAACCGCTGCGAGCATCAGAGCAAACGTGAACTTCTTCATGACTTCCTCCCTTTCGAACAAACGAATTACATATCACCTCTGGCGTATCTCAAACGATGGTTGCTACTTCGCAATCACCTCCTTAAAGGCTGAACCGAATCAACACTTCGCGTGATAGTAACAATAGAAGCCATTTTTGATGCAAGAGTTATTTTCATAAAAATGCGCACTCCCGGAGAGGCGCGATTCGACCGACGCCGTCCTGGCTGCGGCGCGGCGCCGTTCAATTCATATACGTCGATTGTCCCGCGGAGTTGCGTGAAATTGATGGTGGGCCCACCAGGATTCGAACCTGGGATCAACCGGTTATGAGCCGGGGGCTCTACCGCTGAGCTATGGGCCCGTGTCTCTCTCAGATCATACGTCTATGTAACCCTTGAGCTTCCTGCTCCGGCTCGGATGCATGAGCTTGCGAAGGGCCTTTGCCTCGATCTGCCGCACGCGCTCGCGCGTCACGCTGAAGATCGTTCCGACCTCCTCGAGCGTGCGGGGCGTGCCGTCGCCGAGACCGAACCGCAATCGAACGACCTTCTCCTCCCGCTTCGTCAGCGTCGCGAGCACCCGCGAGACCTGATCGCGAAGCATCGCGTGCGCGGCTGACTGGTCCGGCGCCGACGCGGAGGTATCCTCGATGAAATCGCTCAGGTTCGAGTCGTCGTCCTCGCCGATCGGGCGGTCGAGCGATATCGGCTCGATGCTCGCCTTCATGACGCTCTTCACCTTGCCGACCGGGTAGTTGAGCCGTCTCGCCACTTCCTCGGGGGTCGGCTCTCGGCCGAACTCCTGGACCAGCTTGCGCTGCGTCCGTGAAACCTTGTTGATCGCCTCGATCATGTGAACGGGCACGCGGATCGTTCGCGCCTGATCGGCGATCGCGCGCGTGATCGCCTGCCTGATCCACCACGTCGCGTACGTGCTGAACTTGTACCCCTTGCGGTAATCGAATTTGTCGACCGCGCGCATGAGACCGCTGTTTCCCTCCTGGATGAGATCGAGGAACTCGAGCCCGCGGTTCGTGTAGCGTTTCGCGATGGAGATCACAAGGCGCACGTTCGCCTCGATCATCTCCTGCTTCGCCCTCTGCGAGCCGCGCTCCCCTTCCCTGATATCATGCACGATCTTCTTGAGATCATCGTAATGGACGTTCTCCTTGTTCTCAATATAGTGGATCGACCTCTCGAGCTCTCTGAAACGATCACCGAAGCTCTTGAGCTCGCCCGCCGTCCATTTCATCTTCTTCTTGAGCGTCTGCTTTTCCTTCGTGCCGCCGCCGAGAACCTTCAGGGCGCGATCGACGCTCTCGTGATTCATTCCGACGAATTTCTCGTACTCGTGGGCCTGCTTCTTATGCTGCTCGATGCGCTTGAGAACTTCCTTGATCTTCTCGACGAGCCGGTCGAGCTGCGCCGGGTTGAGCTTGATTTTCCGGTACTCCTCCTGAAGCTTGCGGTTCCGCATGTCGCACTGCTTCTGGATCTGAGCGACTGCGCCGGCGGGTTGCTTCTTCCTGAGCTTCGCCTCGAGCTCGACGATCTCATCGCGAAGGTTGATGATACGCTTCAGGATGCCGACGTATTTCTTGAGCTCCTTGCGCCCGGACAGGTGCGGATGCAGCCCCCCCGTCTCGACCTGGACGAGATCCTCGAGACGCATCGTCCCCTTCTCGAGCCGGTCGACATAGCGCTTGAGCTCCCTGGTGGTGGCGTTGAGCCTGAACACCGCCTGGAAGATCATGAGATGCCCTTCCTCGATGCGCTTGGCGATCTCGATCTCCCCCTCGCGGTTGAGGAGGGGCACTTTCCCCATCTCGCGCAGGTACATGCGAACGGGATCGTCGAAGCGGACGCTCGTGTTGAGGCTCTCCTCGGTCTTCTTCGCTTCCTTCTGCGCGCGTTTCTTGCGGGCCTCGATCTTGAGGAGCGCCTTCTCGCGCGAATCGAAGAATTCGATGTTCTCGTCGCTCAGCCGGTCATAGAGCTCGATGATCTCGCCCGGATCGAAACCCGCCCCGACGAGCTCTTCGATCTCCTCGTTGAGAACGTAGCCCTTGTCCTCCGACACCTTTCTTATTTCCAGCAGAATCTCTTCAATCCTGTCGATTTCAATCAATCCGGATTTCCTCCTTGAGATCTGCGCTCCTTGAGCTTTCGCGAAAGATCCTGGTACGCTTTCGTAATCTCGCGGATCTCCCGGTCCGCGTGCGCCCCTTTGTCGGCCTCGAGCGTTCTCAGGCGTTTTTTCATGAGATCGAGCTCTTCCTTGAGAGCCTCTTTCTTGAGCCAGATGAGCGTATCGGCCAGGAATTGCTCTTGAGGCCCCGGCGGAAGCGGCAGAAGCGCGATCTCCGACGCCAGCTTGCTCAGCTCCGGGTCCTCGATGCCTCCGGTAAAGGCGGAGCTTTTTATATCAATATGGTTTTTCAGGGCGGAGTCAAGGGCTTTGTAATAATCCATGAAGCGAGTTCCCTCAAGGTCTCCGATGTCAAGGTCGTCCAGTATCATTCGCGCGTATCGCTCATCCTCGAGACCGAGCCTGAAGAGCATCTTCTGATGCCGAAGTCTCAGGCTCTCCGTTTCGAGAGACTTCTCCGGCGCCTTCTCGACCTGCTTTCGCGTCGTGAGCCCCGACCGCAGCGCGCTCACCTGCACGTCGAACAGGCTCGATATCTCCTGGATGTAGAGCTCCTGCCTCACGCGATCCGTCACCGAGGAGAGCGCGCCCAGGAGATGTTTGATCACCTGGTTCTTGCGGTATGTCGTCCGGTTGCCGCTCAGAGCCTCATTCTTCAGAAACGCAAAATAATGAGGAGCAGAGCGCATGAAAACACGTAACTCATCCGCTCCCCTCTTTCTTACGAAACTATCGGGATCTTCCCCTTCAGGAAGCACCACAACGTTGGAATCCAGACCCACTATCAGGAGCTCATCCGCGGCCCTGACGGACGCCCTCATTCCTGCCCGGTCGCCATCATTGATAATATAAACATGATTGGCGTATCGTGCAAGGAGTCGCCCCTGATCTTGTGTAAAAGAGGTGCCGCATACGGCGCAGACATTGCGGAATCCATTCTTCCACAACATTAGATAATCCATGTAACCTTCTACAATTATGGCACTTTTGTCTTTTCTGATTCCTTCTTTCGAATGATTGAGCCCGTAAAGCATTTTCCCCTTATAATATATGGGGCTTTCCGTCGTATTGAGATATTTTGGCTCGGAGTCGTCCATGACGCGCCCGGCGAGCCCCACGAAACGGTTCGAAAGGGATTCTATGGGGAACATAATCCTGTTTCGGAAGTAATCCCGATATCCGCTTCCTCCCCTGCTCTTCATGACGAGGTTGAGATCGAGAAGGATATCCCGGGATAGCCCCTTGTCCATGGCTGACCGATAGAGCGCGTCCCAGCCGGAAGGAGCGAATCCGAGGGAGAATTCCTCTCTGATATCGGCGCCGATCTCCCGCCGGTCCAGGTATCTGCGCGCCGCATCCGCGCCCGCGTCCTCCCCGAGCATCCTCGCATAGAATCGCACGGCGAAATCCATCGCCCGGTAATACGGCTCGAGCTTCTCCTTGCGATCCCCCTCCACGGAATAGCGGGCGACGTCGATTCCGAGATCCTTGGCGAGGCGTGCGACCGCCTCGATGAATCCGACCCCTTCGTACTCCATGAGAAAATGGAACGCGTTGCCTCCCTTCCCGCAGCCGAAACAGTGATAGATCTGCTTTTCGGGATTCACCGTGAAGCTGGCCGTCTTCTCGCCGTGAAACGGACAGAGCGCCTTGAAGTTCCGCCCCGCCTTCTTCAGATCGAGGTATGAACCGACCAGCTGCACGATGTCGGTGCGTTCCCTGATTTCCTCGATGACTTTTTGTGGAATCATTTCCTCGCCTCGGCAGTCGTCTATCTGAGGTCGACGATCGCAACGCCGTCCCCGCCGTGCGCCGGTTCGCCGGGGCGCACGGACGAAACGCGCGAGTCCTTCTTGAGCACGTCGTAGAGCGCCCGCTTCAGAATCCCTCTTCCGATGCCGTGTATGACGGTCACCGTCCTGAGACCCTGGAGAACGGCGCGATCGAGAAACGCGTCCACCCGCTCGAGCGCCTCCGCCTTCTCCAGCCCGCGAACGCTTATCTCGCTGGAGACGGCCTCAGGCGTTTCCATGGTCCACGAGACCTTCCGCGCGCCGCGCTCGCTCCTCACCACGCTCGAATGCCTCAGGTCCCGCACGTTCGTTTCGACGCGAAGCCCCCCCTCGAGCTCGAGAAAAGCGCGGGAGCCGTCGAGAGATACGATCCGTCCCTCCTTGCCGAGACTCGCGATCTCGGCCCACATCCCCGGGCGGAGCTCTTCGGGACGCGCTCGCGGCGCGTCCTTTTTCGCCGGGAGCTTCTTTTCGAACTGAGAGCGCTTTTCCTCGACGCGCGCGTGCCCCTCGCGGATCGCGCTCCGGTCGGCCTGCGTCGTTTTGATCTCGCGGATAATATTCTCCATGTCCCGTCGCGTCGAAGAAACGATGTCGAGAGCCTCCGAGCGGGCTTTCTCGACGAGAATGTCCCGATCCTTTGTAAAACGGTCGAGCCGGTCGTGATAGCTTTCGATGAGCTCCGAGAGAATCCGTTCTTTCTCGCCGAGCTCCTTGCCTTTTTCGGCGACGATGCGTTCGGTCTTTTCGAGGTGCGCCAGCAACTCCTCGAGCCTGAGCGATTCGCTCGAGAGGCACGCCGTCGCCCGCTCGATGATGTCCCGCGGGAGCCCCAGGCGACCCGCCACCTCGATCCCCCAGCTTCTCCCCGGAACACCCATCCTGAGCATGAAAAGCGGCTCGAGCCGGTCGGGGTCGAACTCGAGCGTCGCGTTGCGCGCGCCCGGCGCGCCGTGCGCCCACCCCTTGAGCGACTTCAGATGCGTCGTCACGATGACGCGCCCGCATGAACGTATGAGCCGCTCGAGGGCGGCCTCCGCGAGCGCGGCTCCCTCCTCGGGATCGGTCCCGTCGCCGATCTCATCGATGAGAATGAGCGAACGGTCGCTCGATCGCTCGAGGATGGCTTTGAGTTTCACAATGCGCGAGGAGAAGGTGCTGAGCGATTTTTCGATCGATTGGTCGTCGCCGATGTCGACAAAGACCGCGTCGTAAAAGGGAACTGCCGTGCCGTGATCGCACGGAGCGAGGAGCCCCGATCGGTCCATGAGTACGATAAGCCCGACCGTCTTGAGAACGATCGTTTTTCCGCCGGCGTTCGGGCCGGAGATAACGAGCGCTTTGAGATCGCCGTCGCACACGAGGTCGAGCGGCTTGACCGCGCGCCCCGCCCCCTCTTCCGCGAACCGCTTTTCAAGCAGCGGATGGCGCGCGCCCCGCAGAGCGAGCCTCCCGTCCGCGCTATGCTCGGGCATGACGCAGCGGAACCGCCGCGCGAAGGACGCTCTCGCGGAAACGAGGTCGAGAACGAGGAGCAACTCCTGGTTGCCGAGGAGCGCGTCCTTTCTCCGCAACACATCCGACGAGAGGTCGAGGAGAATCCGCGTGATCTCGTCCCGTTCCTCCTGGAGCATCGATTCGAGCCGGTTGTTCTCATCCACGAACTCGAGCGGCTCCACGAAGAGAGACGCGCCGCTCCCGCTCGTCTGGTGCACGATTCCTTTGACCCGGCTCGCCTCGCCGCGCGGGATGGAAACGACGTACCGCTCGCCGCGGATCGTCACAAACTCGTACCCCTTCCCCCCACCGATGCGACCCGCGAAATCGGATACGGAACGGCGCAATCTGTTCCTGAGAGTCCCGAGCTCCTTCCTCAGCTTCGCGAGCTTCGCGCTCGCGCGATCGAGGATCTCGTAATCCGGTCCGATCGCCCGAGCGACGCTCTCCATGAATTCGCTCTGTATTGAAAAGGCCCCCCGGCACGCCGAAAGGAGGGGAAGTCGATCCTCGTGGCGCTTCAGGAAGCGGCCCGCCTCCGCCGCCTTCGCCTCGGCGTTCGCGATGATCGCGAGCTCCTCTCCCGTAAAAAGATGCCCTTCCGCTTTCGCCGCGCTTACAAGCCGGTGGCTGTCCCGCCAGCCGGTAAGCGGCACGCTTTCGCCGCTCTCCATAAGCCTCAGAAGCTCAACGGTCTCTTCCTGGAGCCGGATGGACGCCTCGGGAGAATCGGCCGGACGGAGCGCGCGGATCGCGTCTTTCGAGCGATCGCTGCCCGCGAAACCGGCAACGAGATCGAGAACGGCCGCGAACTCGAGCTTATCCGCGGCATGCGCGAAATCTTCGCTCACCACAAGGTCGCCCCCCTTGCCGTTCTGTTCTCTCATGCAGATTGATATACGCGAAACGCGCTCAAAGAGTTCCCCGCGGCGGCTGCGTCCGCACAAAGTCGCTCGATTCGAGGGGAACGGAGGAACGTTTCATGAAAAAGTTGTACATTCGCGGCAGTACGGGATGCATCGCCGCCGCGACCCGATTCGCCTTGATCTTCGCCGTCAGGCCGCCGGCGACCGGAACGCTGAAGAGCAGCACGCAGACGAGGCTCACGAACAGAACCCCCTTCACGGCGCCGAAAAGCGCGCCGCCGACCCGGTCGACGGGGCCGAGAATCGTGACGCTCACGATCTTCTGGAAGAGAAGGCCCATGAGATGAAATGCCAGCGCGATAGCGACGAAGACGACCGCAGAGAAAAAGAAACGAACCACGGCGTATGAGATTCTCGTCGAACCCTCGAACCGGCCCGCGAAAGCGTGTCCCAGGTAATACGCGCCGATGAATGCCGCGATGAGCCCCGCGATCTCGAAAAGCTGACGCACGAGCCCTCTTCGAATCCCGTCGACGAAGAAAAAGAGGACGATGAGACAAATAACGATCGTGATGACGGTGTCCATGCCCATACTCACGCCTTTCCGAGAAACTCGGAAACGATGCGGTTGACGGCGGCGCCGTCCACCTTGCCCTTGAAGCGTTTCATCATCTCTCCCATGACCCGCCCCATGTCCCGCGGTGCCGCGGCGCCGAGATCGGCGATCACCCGCGCGGCCTCGCGGCGAATATCATCGTCGCTCATCTGTTCGGGCAGGTAGGAGAGAACGATGGCAAGCTCCGCGTTCTCCTTCGAGACGAGGTCCTCCCTCGCCGCCTTTCTGAACTCCTCGATCGATTCCTTGATCCGGCGCGCGTAGCCGGCTATGACGGCGAGCTCCTTCTCGTCGGAAAGCTCCTCGCGTTCCTCGAGCTCGGCGTTCCTAAGCGCGTTCAGGACCATGCGCAAGGTGCTGACCCGCGGCTTATCCTGGCCCTTCACTGCGTTTTTGAGATCCTCCTGGATCTTCTGGGCAATGATATTGCCGGCCATTGAGCCCCCCCTTGTTCCATTGCTGCTGGAAATCCCTGCGTGAAGTATACGTGCGACCGATGCGCCTTGTCAAGACAGGCGTCCCGGCGAATCAGACGAATTCCCGGCGGCGGATCATGAGCCGGTAGGAGAGACAGATCGCCGCGGTCTCGGTCCTGAGCCTGAACGGGCCGAGAGAGAGGAGTTTCGCTCCCTTCGCGACAAGCCGTTCCATCTCCGTGGGGCTCAGCCCCCCCTCGGGGCCGACGATGCCGAGAACGGGCCCATCGCCCGCTTGCACGCCGTCCGGACCGCTCAACGCGGAATCCTGATCGGCGACAAACGACGCCGCGTAGGCGGCAGTCCGCTCGACGAGGGATTCAAAGCTCTCGACCCGATCGATTTCGGGGAAATACGGCCGGCCCGATTGCTTGCACGTAGCGACGATCTTGCGCCGGATCCGTTCGACCTTGAGGTCGCCTTCGTCGCCCGCGCCCCGCCAGACGCTCCGCTCCGCCCTGAACGGGATGAGCCTTCGAACGCCGAGCTCCGTGCATTTCTCGACGGCGAGGTCGAAGCGAGGCGCCTTTATGATCCCTATCGCGATGTCGACGGGAGGAGGCTCGATCGCTTTCGAAAATGAGATCACGTCGAGAACGGCTTCGTGCTCCCCGATGCGCGCCACGCGCGCCTCGTACGTCCCCCCGTGACCGTCGAGAAGCTTTACGACGTCCCCCACGCGAGCCCGTGAAACTCCGACACAATGGTGAAGCTCGGAACCGTCGAGCAGAATCGTGCCCCCCCGCTCGGCTCCCGGGGCTATGAGAAAATAGCGATCGCTTTTGCTACGGCTGGGTTTTCGAACCGACGGCCGGAGGCTTTTCCCCAATCTTTTTCTCGAGTCCCTCAAAGGCTTCACGCTCTTCCTTGGTGAGGTTACGGGGAGTCCACGCGACGAGGCGCACGAGCTGATCGCCCCTGCCGTACGAATTGAGATGTGGAATGCCTTTTCCCTTGAGGCGCAGGATCTTGTGGGATTGCGTTCCGGCAGGCACCTTGATCGCAGCGGTGCCTTCGAGCGTTGGAATTTCGATGCGGGCTCCGAGCGCGAGCTGGGCAAAGCTCACGGGGAGATCGCACGCGATATCGTATCCGTGCCGCTCGAACACCGGATCCTCGATCTCTTCGATGAGTATGATGAGGTCGCCGACCGACCCACCCCGCGTCCCCGCGTCACCCTGGCCTTCGAGCCTGATATAGTTGCCCGTCGCCACGCCCGCCGGGATCTTGACCTCGACGTTCTTGCTCCCTTCTTCCGCCGCAGCTCCCCCACAGGCAGGGCACGGATCGCTGATGAGCGATCCCTCGCCGCGGCAGGACGGACACACCTGGATATTCACGAACTGCCCGAACAGGGAGCGCGAAACCTGTCTCAGCTCACCCGTTCCACGGCAGGCGGGACACGTCTGTTTCGAGGAACCTTCCTTGGTTCCCTTCCCCTTGCATCGGCTGCAGGGAACCATTTTCGTCACTCTTATCTTCTTGGTGGCGCCCGTCGCTATTTCCCGAAGACTGAGCTGGAGGCGCACCTGGAGATCGTTGCCCCGCCCCGCGGATCGATCCCGTCTCCGCCCCCCACCCCCGCCGCCAAAGGCATC
>JBAZPL010000098.1:0-9463 GCA_041648155.1 Candidatus Krumholzibacteriia bacterium | reverse complement strand
CACGTCTGCGGCGATTGCAGATCAGGGGGCCGAACAGAAAAGCTCATACGGAACGAGCGAGATCCCGCGACCCACGCCCTCTATGCGGCAGAAGCTCGTCATTTTTACAGAGCATCGCGACACACTGAGCTACTTGGAGCAGCGCATTACAACTCTGCTCGGGCGCAAAGAGGCAGTCGTCATCATCCACGGCGGCATGGGCCGCGAAGAGAGGATGAAGGCGCAGGAGTCATTCAAGCACGATCCCGAGGTTCAGGTGCTTGCGGCCACCGATGCGGCCGGCGAGGGCATAAACCTCCAACGCGCCCACCTCATGGTGAATTACGATCTGCCGTGGAACCCCAATCGTATTGAACAGCGTTTTGGACGCATCCACCGAATTGGACAGACCGATGTTTGCCACCTATGGAACCTCGTGGCAACAGAGACCCGTGAAGGGGACGTCTACCGCACTCTTCTCGACAAGCTGGAAGAAGCTCGCAAAGCGCTCGGTGGGCAAGTGTTCGATGTGCTGGGCAAGCTCCAATTCGAGGGGAAGCCCTTACGCGACCTCTTGATTGAGGCGATCCGCTACGGCGAGTTGCCGGAAGTCCGCGCCCGTCTCACGCAGGTCGTCGCCAATGCGATCGATCAGAAGCAACTCAAAGACTTGCTCGATGAGCGCGCGCTCGCTCACGACGTCATGGACGCCAGCCGAGTGCGGAGCGTTCGCGAGGACATGGAGCGGGCAGACGCGCGTCGTCTGCAGCCGCACTACATTGAATCCTTTTTCCTCGAGGCATTCAATCGCCTCGGGGGGACAGTGAGACAGCGCGAGCCGCGGCGGTACGAGCTGACGCACGTCCCCGCGCCGGTTAGAACCCGTGACCGGTTGATCGGTATGGGAGAGCCGGTGCTGGCACGCTATGAGCGCATCGCGTTCGAAAAGGATCTCATTTCGCCGCAGGGTCAGACGCTCGCGGCCTTCGTCTGCCCGGGCCACCCGCTGCTCGATGCCACTCTCGATCTCACATTGGAGCGTCACCGCGATCTGCTCCGTCGCGGGAGCGTGCTCGTGGACGAGCGTGACCCGAGCGAAGCAGTCCGCGTTCTCTTCTATCTGGAGCATGCCATTCAGGATGCGAGCCTCACTCGAAACGGGGAGCGGCGCGCCATCTCTCGCCGTATGCTCTACGTGGAGTTGGATGAGGCGGGGAATACGCGGCATATTCAATATGCGCCCTACCTCGATTACCGGCCGCTGCGCGAGGGCGAGCCCGACGTCGCTGCGATTCTCGGCCGTCCCGAATGCGGCTGGATAACGCGCGAGCTGGAGCGGAAGGCGCAAGGTCACGCCGTCGCCAATGTGGTGCCGGAGCATTTGCAGGAGGTGCGCGGCCGGCGCCTCGAGTGGATCCAGAAGACTCGCGCGGCGGTCAAGGAGCGCCTGACCAAAGAGATCACTTACTGGGACCACCGGGCCGAGGAGCTGAAGCTCCAGGAACAGGCCGGCAAGCCGAATGCGCGTCTCAATTCGCAGGAGTCGCGGCGCCGGGCCGACGACCTACAGACAAGGCTCCAGAAGCGCATGGAGCAGCTCGACCTCGAAGGTCAGGTCTCTGCCCTGCCACCGGTGGTTATAGGCGGACTCGTCGTCGTGCCTGCAGGTCTCATTGCGAAGATGACGGGCCGCCCCCCGACCAAACCCGGATCTGCCACAGACACTCAAGCTGCAGCCGCCCGTGCTCGTGCTATCGTAATGGAAATAGAGCGCGGTCTCGGCTATTATCCCGTGGACCGGGAGTATGAAAAGCTCGGCTATGACATCGAGAGCAAGGTGCCTGGCTCCGGGCGCTTGCGCTTCATTGAAGTGAAGGGTCGGGCCACGGGCGAGCAGACAATTACTGTCACGAAGAATGAAATCCTATACTCTCTGAACAAGCCCGAGGACTTCATCCTCGCGATCGTCGAATTTCTGGAAGGGGATTCACACAAAGTCCGATACCTGCGCCAGCCTTTCCAGCGAGAGCCGGATTTTGGGGCCGCGAGCGTGAATTACTACTTCGCGGAGCTGCTTGCCCGCGCGGAGACGCCGGCATGAAGAAGAAGCTCATCGAAGTCGCCCTGCCACTTGAGGCGATCAACAAGGCCTCGGCCCGCGAGAAATCGATCCGGCACGGGCATCCGTCTACGCTGCACCTATGGTGGGCGCGGCGGCCACTCGCGGCGGCGCGGGCGGTGATCTTCGCGCAAATGGTGGATGATCCGTCGGCGCATCCGGATCTCTTCCCGACGGAGAAGAAACAGGAGAAAGAGCGCCAGCGGTTGTTTCGCATCATCGAAGAACTCGTGAAATGGGAGAACACGACGAACGAGACTGTACTTCAACAGGCGCGCGATGAAATCTGGCAGAGCTGGCGCGCGGCCTGCGCCGAAAACGCGGATCATCCGCGGGCCAAGGACTTGTTCGATCGGCACAAGCTCCCCGCATTCCACGACCCCTTTGCTGGGGGCGGAAGCCTGCCGCTTGAGGCGCAACGACTCGGGCTCGAAGCGTATGCAAGCGATCTCAATCCCGTGGCCGTTCTCATCAATAAGGCGATGATCGAGATTCCGCCCAAGTTCGCTGGCAGGGCGCCGGTGAACCCCGAGGCGCACGGGGAAAAGCGACTACTCGCCCAGACATGGCGCAGCGCGCAGGGCCTCGCCGAGGACGTGCGCTACTATGGTCAATGGATGCGCGATGAGGCCGAAAAGCGCATCGGTCACCTGTACCCCAAGATCGAGGTCACGGTCGAAATGGCGAGAGAGCGGCCGGACCTGAAGCCTCTATTGGGCAAGAAACTTACCGTAATCGCCTGGCTATGGGCGCGCACGGTGAAAAGTCCCAACCCGGCCTTCGCAAATGTGGACGTGCCACTCGCCTCCACCTTCATGCTCTCCACTAAGGCAGGTAAGGAGGCCTACATTGAGCCAGTGATCGAGGACGGTGGCTACCGCTTCACAGTGAAGGTGGGCAAGTCGAAAGATGCGGACCTTGCGAAGCGCGGCACGAAGGCGGGTAGCAGCGGCAGCAGCTTTCTTTGTCTGATGTCAGATGCGCCGATGCCGTTTGAGTATCTCCGATTGGAGGCAAAGGCTGGTCGAATGGGTGCACGGTTGATGGCCATTGTTGCAGAGGGGGAGCGCGGGCGCGTATATCTGGCGCCAACGGCGGAAATGGAAGCCATCGCGCTCAGTGCACAGCCGCAAGATGTGCCAGAAACCGAATTGCCCAAGAAGGCGCTTGGTTTTCGCATCCAGGAATATGGGATGACGCACTGGCGCGACCTTTTTACGCCCCGCCAGCTTGTGGCTCTGACGACCTTCTCCGACTTGGTGCAGGAAACGCGCGAGCACGTCCAGCGCGACGCCCTCGCCGCCGGCCTTCCCGATGATGACAAGCGCCTCGATGCCAGCGGTGTTGGCGTCCCCGCCTACGCTGATGCGGTGGGGGTATATTTGGCTTGCGGGATTAGCCGCGCTTCCGACTACTGGAATTCGAACGCTACTTGGGAACCCGGTGGCGGATTCGTTGCGCATGCGTTCACGCGCCAGGCGATCCCGATGGTGTGGGATTTCGCGGAGTCGAATCCATTCTCCGACGCGAGTGGGAACTGGTCGTCCACGTGCATGGAATGGGTCGAACGGGTCCTTCAGCAATTAGTGCCAGGCAACGGCGGTGCTGCACAGCTTGCGGACGCCCAGACTCAAGAGATTAGCACCGACCGTATCGTCTCCACCGACCCACCCTACTACGACAATATCGGCTACGCTGACCTGTCGGACTTCTTCTATGTCTGGCTGCGCCGCGCGCTGAAACCCGTGTTCCCCGACCTTTTCGCCACGCTCGCCGTACCCAAGGCCGAGGAGCTGATTGCTACGCCTCATCGCCACGGCAGCAAGGAAAAAGCGGAGGCATTCTTCCTCGACGGCATGACGCATGCGATGCACCGCCTCGCAAGTCAAGTGCACCCGGCCTTCCCGGTCACGATCTATTACGCCTTCAAGCAGTCGGAGAGCGACGGCTTTGATGGCACCGCCAGCACCGGCTGGGAGACCTTCCTCGACGCGGTGATCCGTGCCAGCTTCACCCTCAGCGGTACCTGGCCGATGCGGACGGAGCGCGGGGCTCGGTCAGTCGGCATCGGCACCAACGCCCTCGCTTCCAGTATCATCCTCGTCTGCCGCCCGCGTCAGGCAAGCGCACCCACCGCCACGCGCCGCGAGTTCGTCACCGCGCTCAAGGCCGAGTTGCCCGAGGCGCTCGCCCATCTGCAACGTGGCAACATCGCCCCGGTGGACCTGGCGCAAGCGGCCATAGGCCCCGGCATGGCGGTTTATACTCGCTACGCTCAGGTGCTCGACGCCGAGGGCAAGCCAGTCTCGGTGCATGACGCACTTTCTTTAATAAATCAGATCCTTGATGAGACGCTGGCCGAGCAGGAGGGCGACTTCGACGCCGACACCCGTTGGGCCTTGGCGTGGTTCGAACAATCGGGCTTTGCCGAGGGGGACTACGGCGTGGCCGAAACGCTCTCTAAAGCCAAGAACACCAGCGTCGCCGGTATGGTGGACGCGGGCATTCTAGCTTCGAGCCGCGGCAAAGTGCGGCTTCTGAGACCTGCTGAACTGCCTGCCGATTGGGATCCGGCGACAGACGCACGGCTCACTGCGTGGGAAATGGTCCACCATCTGATCCGCATGCTCGAATCGGACGGCGAGAGTGCCGCGGCAGCATTGGCAGCGAAGCTCGGCTCAAAGGCTGAGGTTGCCCGCGAGCTATGCTACCGCCTCTATACCCTCTGCGAGCGCAAGAAGCGCGCGCAGGAGGCTCTTGCATATAATGAGTTGGTGCAAAGTTGGCCAGAAATAGTACAATTGGCTCGCGAATCAGCACATGCGCGAGAAGACCAACATGAGTTATTTGAATAATGGAACAGGAGGCTTGCCATGATAACTGAGTTGAGCTTCACCAACTTCAAGTCATGGAAGCGGGTTAAGAAGATGCGATTTGCTCCGATCACGGGGCTCTTCGGCACAAATAGTTCGGGGAAGACAGGCATAATTCAACTACTCTTGATGCTGAAACAGACGGTCGAGTCTCCGGATCGCGCGCAGGTGCTGATATTCGGCGATGAAAGAACGACGCCCGTTAATTTGGGATCGTATCGGGAGATCATTCATGCACATGAGCTGAGCAGAGATCTCTCTTGGCGAATCCGGTGGAACGCCCCCGAACAGTTAGAAGTGATGGACACGGATGATCCCAAGAGAACCCTATTTAAGTCCGGTGACCTAGGTTTCGAAGTTAAGCTTGCCGCGGTTGCTGATAGACCACAGGTTATCCGCATGACATATCAACTGGGGGCCAATCGTTTCACGATGAGCAAAAAAGGAAAAAACGGAGATAAGTACACTCTCGATTCAGAGACCCAAGGTTTTACTTTTGTTCGAACACAAGGCCGTCCGTGGGATCTGCCTGCGCCTGTTAAGTGCTACGGCTTTCCTGATCAGGTGAAGACGTATTTCCAGAACACCGGATTCTTGGCAGATCTGCAATGGGCATTTGAAAAGATGTTCGGGCGCGTTTACTACTTGGGTCCGCTGCGCGAGTATCCAAAACGCCAATACATGTGGGCAGGAGCGGAACCGGCTGACATGGGGCAACGCGGAGAGCGGGTTGTGGATGCATTGCTTGCTTCTCGGGACCGTGGAAATTTCATATCTATGGGCAAGGGGAATCGAAAACGTTCGCTTGAGGAACATGTAGCATGGTGGCTTCGGGAGCTTGGGTTGGTTCATAGTTTTACCGTTGAACCTGAAGCCAAAGACAGTAGCGTCTATCGTGTCAGAGTAAGAAAGACACAATATTCAACAGAAGCACTGATTACGGATGTGGGGTTTGGCGTCTCCCAAATCCTCCCGGCTCTGGTTCTCTGTTACTATGTTCCTGAAGGCTCCACAATTGTCCTCGAGCAACCCGAAATCCATTTGCATCCTTCAGTTCAGGCCGGTCTGGCCGATGTATTCATTGATGCGATTGAACGAAGGAATATCCAGGTTCTCTTTGAAAGCCATAGCGAGCACCTGCTTCGCCGGCTCCAACGGCGGATCGCAGAGGATAAGTTGAAACTGGATAAGGCTGCTTTCTATTTTTGCGAGATGGTCAAAACGCACTCAATGCTATCTCCTCTTGAGTTAGACTTATATGGAAATATATCCAACTGGCCTAAGGATTTCTTTGGCGATCAGTTCGGTGAGATGGCTGAGATGACGAAAGCTGCACTGGGACGCAAGGCGCAGAAACGATGACTGCATCCGTCATTGATGTCAACGTCCTGATTGTTGCGAATGGGTATTCGCCGCAGGCCGATAATGCCTGCGTCGAGGCCTGCGCGCAAGCTCTTATCGACATTGTTTCAAGTGGAATTGTAGTACTAGACGGTGGTCTTCGAATTTTCACTGAGTATATGCGTAACTTGAACATGCGCGGTCAACCGGGGCTTGGGGACCATTTCATGCGTTGGGTCTGGGAAAACCAGGCTGTTGAATCAAGATGCGAGCGCGTTGTTTTGACACAAAGAGACGGTGATCCGGACGATTTCAATGAGTTTCCGAAAGATCCGAATCTTGCCCGTTTCGATCGTTCAGATCGAAAGTACGTCGCGGTTGCACTGGCAAGCCGATTATCGCCGACGGTTCTTAATGCAGTCGATCCAGACTGGTGGGAGTTCAAGACTGCACTGGAATTGAATGGCGTAAAATTGACCTTTCTTTGCTTGCAGCATATGGGGGATTAATACCATGGCTATCACCAATCACGAACGCGTCGGCAAGGCGCTGGATCTGCTCAAAGCCGGGCTCGGCCCCTTCATCGAGCGCGAGATGAAGAACGCTTATGGGGATAGAATTCGCACACGGGTGGCGGAGCTGATAGGGGAGGACCGGCTGCTCGCGGGCAAGTCCATCACCGAATGGGACGCAGCCGCGCTGATAAAGCTCATGTGGGAAGCCTGGCACGAAGTATTCCGAAACACCCTGGGTCACGCCGAGAAGAGCCTCGTGAGCGAGCTGCGCGAGCTGCGCAATCAGTGGGCGCACCAGGCTCCATTCTCGACCGACGATACCTACCGCGCTCTCGACTCCGCCGGGCGTCTCCTGGCCGCCGTCTCAGCACCGCAGGCTGTTGAGTTGGAGAAGATGAAAATGGAGCTTCTGCGCGTGCGTTTCGACGAACAGGTACGCACTGAAAAGCGCAGGAGCACAAGCACGGCCATCGAGAGCCAGGCGACGGTCGGCCTTCCGCCCTGGCGCGAAGTGGTCACTCCGCACAAGGACGTCGCGAGTGGTCGCTACCAGCAGGCCGAATTCGCCGCGGATCTGTGGCAGGTGCATCTGGGCGAGGGGTCGGATGAGTACAAGAAACCGGCGGAGTTCTTTCGCCGCACGTATATCACCGAGAGTCTGAGGCGGCTCCTCATGACCGCGGCGCAGCGGCTCGCGGGTCAGGGCGGCGATCCCGTCGTGCAGCTCCAGACCAACTTCGGCGGCGGCAAGACGCACTCGATGCTCGCGCTCTACCATCTTTTCTCCGGCACTGCGCCCAGCGACCTGTCCGGCGTCGATGCGGTGCTGAAGGAAGCGGGTGTGGCAAAGCTCCCCGAGGTCAGGCGCGTGGTGCTCGTGGGGAACAGGATCTCCCCCGGCAATCCAGTAACCAAGTCCGACGGGACGGTTGTGCGAACGCTCTGGGGTGAGATCGCATGGCAGTTGGGTAACGCAGCCGGCGGCGCCAAAGAAGCAAAGAAGGCATTCAAGCGAGTCCAGGCTGATGACGAGAAGGCCACGAGCCCCGGCGACGTGCTGCGCGAGCTGATGAACGAGTACAGTCCGTGCCTGATCCTGATCGACGAATGGGTGGCCTATGCGCGCCAACTCCACGATGCCGCCGACCTGCCGGCGGGCAGCTTCGAGACGCATTTCACTTTTGCCCAGGCCCTCACGGAGTCGGCCAAGCTCGCGAAGCAGTGCCTGGTTGTCATAAGCCTGCCGGCCTCGGACACTTCGGGATCCCCCCATGCGCAAGTTGACAATGTGGAGGTGGGTGGCGAGCGCGGGCACGCGGCTCTCGATCGGTTGCGCAATGCCGTCGGGCGTGTTGAGGCGTCGTGGCGGCCGGCGAGCGCTGAGGAAGGCTTCGAGATTGTACGGCGGCGGCTGTTCGAACCGCTCGTCGAGCAGGCGCAATTTGTGGCGCGCGACACCGTTGCCCGGGCGTTCTACGACTTCTACCGCACACAGCAGCAGGAGTTTCCGCCCGAGTGCCGCGACTCCGATTACGAGAAGCGGATCAAGGCCGCCTATCCGATTCATCCTGAGGTGTTCGATCGGCTCTACACCGACTGGTCCACGTTGGTGAAGTTCCAGCGCACGCGCGGCGTGCTGCGCCTCATGGCGGTTGTGATTCACACTCTGTGGGAGAAGGATGATCGCAATCCGTTGATTCTTCCAGCGAACATCCCCATCGGCGATTCGCGCGTGCAGTTCGAGCTGACGCGCTACCTCTCCGATAACTGGGTGCCGGTAATCGAGAAGGATGTGGACGGACCGAATGCGCTGCCGCTCCGTCTCGACGGCGAGGTGCCGAATCTTGGCAAGTACTCGGCGTGCCGTCGCGTGGCACGCACAATCTACCTGGGATCCGCGCCCACTGCGACGGCTGCCAACCGGGGCATCGAGGACCGACGCATCAAGCTCGGCTGCGTAATGCCGGGCGAGTCGCCGGCCATCTTCGGCGATGCGCTGAGGCGACTCAGCACCGCGGCGACCTATCTCTACCAGGATGGCGCGCGCTACTGGTACTCGACCCAGCCGACGGTGACGAAACTCGCCGAGGACCGCGCCGAGCAGCTCAAACGCGACCCTGATAGGATCGCCCAGGAGCTCGACAAGCGACTGCGCGTCGACCTGCGCAGGACGGGAGATTTCAGCCGCGTCCATCCGCTGCCGCAGTCGGGGCAGGACGTGCCCGACGATATGGACGCGCGGCTCGTTGTGCTCGGGATCGATTATCCTTACAGTAAGGAGCCGGGAAACGCGGCCGAGCAGGCCGCAAAGGCTATCTTCGAATCGCGAGGGAATGCGCCTCGGCTGTTCCGCAATGCATTGGTCTTTCTCGCGGCGGACCACGCGCGGTTGCAGGATCTGGAGGAGGCGGTGCGGCGCTATCTCGCTTGGGAATCGATTCTCGCCGAGAAGGAAACGCTCAATCTCGATCCGCATCAGGTGAAACAGGCGGAGAATCAGAAAACATCCGCGGACGGCGCGGTGGTTGGGCGCATACCGGAGGCGTACCAGTGGCTCCTCGTGCCGGTGCAGGGCTCGCCTCAGGCGGCGGTTGAGTGGCAGGCATTCCGGCTTTCAGGGCAGGATCCACTCGCTG
>JBAZPL010000097.1:0-9485 GCA_041648155.1 Candidatus Krumholzibacteriia bacterium | reverse complement strand
CGCCATATTGGCCCATTTTGAGGCGTGGGTTTCATACGAAGAGAAGATTGACGAGCTCAAGCATTCCATAATTACTCCATGCTTTGCCCTGGCAGTAAGCATTCTCTTCTTTGCAGTTACGCTATCAATTGCCAACTTCATGCACAATCTCTCTGTGATTGCTGAAGTTCTTCTACTGGCCTTCTCAATTGTATTGGAAGCTGTATGTCTGGCATTAGTGCTCAGAGCCTCATTTTCACTGATCGGTATAGGGCCAAGGCTCGAGAAGCTTTCTCGAACTGAGAAAGCGATCTTGAGCATTATTAAAGTCAAGAAATGAGCAATTTGATTCATAACATTCAACGAGCTAGGGCATTCTAGCTCTGCATACAGCTGATGGCCGTTGGCATCATGCCGCTTGCGTTCGCAGGTCAAAGGCATCGTTGAATTCGCAGGAAGATGTATGTGCTCTCTTCGGGAAATGGCCAGAGCAGGATTCTTTTTACAGACTCGTTAGGAGGCCAGATGCTTAGTCTGGTTTTCAGATCGCATCCAGACGCATGGAGGAAACGTGGAGAAGGTTGCTCCTGATAGCCTGACTGCCAGTCGCGTTTATTTTACTGCTTTTGACAGAGTCACGTATTCACAAGTTGCTTGGACATCTGAAGATGTATCTCAAATAAAGCGAAACCTCGAACGTCAACTCAAGCTTCTGACCCTCACCAAAGGCCATATAGTCATTGCTGCATCGCATCTTCTCGAATCCGAATTGGCAAGGGAGGTCATTGGCCCCTATCCAGAGCTATTCGCCAAGCGCATCGTGGTTCCCGCCCTTCGCTCGGAGTTCCCGAACTGTGCCGCATTCCTTCAGGCAAAGCTCTCCTCGTCCTCTCCGGGTGAGGCGCGTCTCTATTCTGGGGACGAACAGAACGCTATGGCCCAGCTAATGGACGAGAACGCACTGGTGGTTGAGTGGAATGTTGGAGCCACCAGCAAGTGGTTCAAGGACCGTCTTTTGGCGGATATCCAAAGGGAAGATAGCCTTCTCGGTCTAATACTGAAACGCAAGGGGCTTGTTGTTCCAAGAGAGATGTATGCCCGACTGGAAGAAGTTCCCCTTTTGAGTCGTGGATTCGTCTACCAGCTGGCGAAGGATGTAGGCGAACTTGAGTTCCGCGAAGTCATGTGTACATATGCTGATTTCCTTTACTATCTGTCGGGTGCGAGAGCTGTCCAGTCTGAAGGTATTCTTCCCCAGGAGAACATCATCGACTTCCGCTTGGGAGAACTGGCCGGACGTGCCACGCCGCTTTCTGAGAACGAGGTGTTCTTCAAGATCTTCATTGATGTGGTCAAGGCGGCCACCTCCACATACTTCCCCATGGATTTCTTAGACGCCCTGTCTATTTCCGACGCGATCAAACTCCATAGCGTTGCCATTGATGAACACTTCGTTCAAAAGTACAATCTCATTCAGAGCAAGACGAAACAGGCTCTGGAAATATCTGACCCCGAGCGCTTGGTGCTGATTATGGAAGAGTTGGATGAGTTCGAAAACAATCTACATCGTGAATTCACCGTGGCAATCAATCGTGAAATACCCATCCGCCTTCGTGAACTCAGGGCGCAGGGGGCCAAGGACTTTCTTCATGCCATGGCATCTCTCCTCGTGGTAGTCTATGGTACGATCTTTGGGGTAAAGGACGTAATCGTCTCGGGTCTTCGCCTCGCCGATCAGGACGCTGTCGCATCCTCCATTGAGGAGAGGATTCAGGGAGGCCTAGCAGCTTTTCAGAGAATGACTGATCGAAGGGCCCTGGATCAGCGAGCCGTTCTGCTCTCTTTCACCGAGCGATTGAAAGAACGTTATATGAAGAGACTAACCTCGCACTGAAGCAGTGTATGTATCAGCAAGTGGGGGAGGGTCAGAAGACCAGCGAAGGTCCGCAATCCTAGTGTAGACTGTTCCGGGGCGATCATAGAACGGAGGACAAAATGGACAGCAGATACGCAAGTGTCGGTTTTGTGACTTTCCTGTTCGGGATCTTCTGCGCGTATTGGGCGCAGACGACCAACCGCAATCCGTGGGCTTGGTTCTTCTTCGGGCTGTTCCTGGGGCCGATCGCCGGCGTCGTGCTGCTCTACAAGAACTCGAAGGACCGCCAGGCGCCGAAGGCTTCCTGATACGCGTGTGCATCCGAAAATGCTACGGCCCGGAGCCTCGAGCCCCGGGCCGTTCCTCTTTCGCGCCGCGTCGAGAGCGAGCTCGCCGCTCAGCCTTTGAACGCCGATATCCCCGTTAGTTGCTCTCCGAGTATCAGCGTATGTATTTCGAAGGTCCCCTCGTAGGTCTGAACCGATTCGAGGTTGCACATGTGGCGGATCGCCTGGTACTCGAGGGCTATCCCGTTCGCTCCGAGGATGCTCCGCACCTTGCGCGCCGCGACAAGGGCCGCGTTGACGTTGTGCCTCTTGATCATCGAGACATGGTAATGCTTCATCTTGCCCTCGTCGGCGAGGCGGCCCACCCGGTACGCGCTCAGCTGCGCATTCGTGAGATCGGTCGCAATCTCGGCGAGCTTCTGCTGCGTGAGCTGGAATGAAGCGATCGGCTTGCCGAACATGATCCGTTCCTTGCTGTAGTTGATCGCCTCGTCGAGCAACCCCTGGAGCACGCCCGCGGCCCCCCAGGCGATCCCGTAGCGGGCCGACGTGAGACACATCAGCGGGCTCTTGAGGTCGCTCGTGTTGGGAAGCTCCCGGTCGGCCGGGATGCGGACATCCTCGAAGACGAGCTCGGAGGTCACCGAGGCGCGGAGCGAGACCTTGTGTTTCTGTTCCGGCGCGGAGTATCCCTTGTCGTCCTTGTGCACGACGAACCCGCGAATCTTCCCGTCGTCGTCCTTCGCCCAGACGACGGCGATATCTGCTATCGTGCCGTTCGTGATCCACATCTTGGCGCCGTTGAGTATCCAGTGCTTGCCGTCCTTATGGGCCCTCGTGGTCATCGAGCGCGGATCCGATCCTGCGTCGGGCTCGGTCAGTCCGAAGCATCCGATGATCTTTCCCGATGCCAGCTTCGGCAGGTATTCCATCTTCTGCTCTTCCGAGCCGAACTTCCAGATCGGATACATGACGAGGCTCCCCTGCACCGAGGCGAAGCTCCTCACGCCCGAATCGCCCCTTTCCAGCTCCTGGCAGATCAGGCCGTACATCGTGTACGAGCACTCGGGGCCGCCGTACTTCGCCGGCACGAAGGGACCGAAAACACCAAGTTCGGCCAGCTTCGGGATGAGCGCCTTGGGGAAGGTCGCCGCCTCCCAGTGCTCCGCGATGATGGGGAGCACCTCCTTGTCGACGAACTTGCGCACCGTGTCCCTGAGTATGATTTCCTCTTCACTGAGGAGCTCGTCGATATTGAAGAAATCGAGCGGTTGATAAGCCATGTGTTTCCTCCTATGTTATCGCGTTTTCAGGGGTCTGCCGCCGACCGGCAGGCAAACAGAAGAAATAATACTATCCGTGCCGGGCGGTTTCCAGCGGAATCGTAAGAAAAAGTAGAATTTTTCCACTAATGTCGTACGGTTGGCATCGATCTCAGCCGGGACAGATTCGGCATTCTCATGAATCGGTTGAAAAGATTGAATAATCGATAGTAGAATGCTCATGGCCTGCAGGATCGCGTGATCGTTCGCACAGACTTCGCTGAATACCCCGTGTCCGCGTCGGTGCCCGGGGAAACTGCCTTCGTGAGCGATGTCGTGAACGGCGCGTCCAAGCAATAGAGCGATCGAGTCCATCCGATGATATCTTTGACTATCAGATCGTTGATAACTCTCATGGCGCTCGCCTCGGCGGGCTATTCACAGGGTATTCCCTGGTCCAGCTTTGAATGGAGCGGCGGGTCGATCGGGGACAAGGCATTCGACCGGGCGGCGCTCATGGTACCGGTGCGGCTCGAGCACAAACCGGATGTCTTCTGGATGCAGCTCGACACGGGATGCAACGTCACCATGGTGTACCAGATACCCTTCGATCAGTTGAAGTACCCGGCTCAACGCATCAAGAGCCGGGACGATTTTATCCCCCTGAGCGGCACGATCGGGAATTGTCCCTTCAGCTCCTTCCCGGTGTTTGTGCGGGAAGACTTCGGCGATTCGATCGGCGCGATGAAAGAGCGCATTCTCATCGGCACGGTTGGGCAGGATATGCTGGTCGGAAAAGTGCTCGTCCTTGATTATCCGAACAGGAGATTCTGTCTCGTCGATTCGCTCGACGGCGAGCTCGAGGCTCTCGTTTCCAGGGCGAGCTTCGTCGATTTGCAGAGACGAAACGACAAGCTCTTCGTCCCCGTACGGATCGGCGACATCTATTCCGAGAATTTCTTCCTCGATACCGGCGCGAGCATGCTGCCGATAACGACGACGAAGGAAATATGGCGCAGATTGACCGGCCGGCAAGGGACCGAGAAGAGCAACATACGAATAAAAGTGCCTTCATGGGGAAAAGAGGTGGCCATCGTGGGCGCTCCCGTCAAAGGGACGCTCACGATCGGAACGCTGCAGGTATGGAACCCCATTGCCTACTTCGAGTCGACGGGGATCGTGGAGACGGACGGGCTTCTGGGGAACGCCCTTTTCTACGATGAGTACACGATCATCATCGATCTCATGCAGAACAGGTTCGGCATTCTCAGGAATCAATAGGAGGGCACTGCATATGCGAGCCATATTGAAGATCAGCATTGTTGCTGCCGGCTTGTTGTGCATTGTTTACGCGATCGGCTTCACTCGAGAGCAGGGGCTCTATTATCCGCTCGAGATTCAGAAAGCCTGCGAGAAGAATGCGCGATCAGTGGACGGCAAGCCCGGTGGAAGCTATTGGCAAAACCGGGCCGAATACACGATAACCGCGGAGATAGACACGGCAAACCATGCCGTCATTGGAAGCGAAGAAGTCTATTACTACAACAACAGCCCCGATACGCTGACCCAGCTGATCATTCGCCTCTATCCGGATCTCTATAGGATCGGCAGCCCGCGGGACATTGACGTGCCGAAGGCCGACATAACGGACGGCGTGGCCATCAGCCATCTCGCCATCAACGATTCGGAGCTCCCCAACATACAGAATCTCGCGAGAAGCGGGACAAACATGTCCATACCTCTTGCGGACGGATTAAACCCGGGGAAAAAGCTGAAGCTATCGGTGCGGTGGAGCTACGTGTTGCCCACTGAGTTTCCTCTGCGGGGCGGCAAGTACAAGGACAACGCATACTTCGTTTCGTACTGGTATCCGCAGATCGCCGTCTATGACGATATAACCGGATGGGACATATACGAATATCACGACGTCGTGGGCCAGTACAACGACTTCGCGGATTTCGATGTGCGGATAACGGTGCCGCGCGAATTCGTCGTGTGGGCCACGGGCACGCTGCGGAATCCCCAGGAGGTCCTCTCAGAGAACATTCTCGCCAAATACACGAAGGCGCTCACCTCGAACAAGGTTGTGTCCGTCATCACGGCGAAGGACCGCAAAGCGGGCGATGTCACGGCAACGAATGATATGAATACGTGGCACTACAGAGCGGAGAATGTCACGGACTTTGCCTTCGGCGCGAGCGACTACTACCTGTGGGATGTGACGAGCCTCGTCGTTGACCGGCAAACGGGGCGGCGCGCGATCATCGGCGCGGCTTACTGGAGCGAGTCCAAGAGCTTTCGCAAAGCGGCCGAAATCTGCAGGAAGACCATTGATTACCTGTCGAGTGAACTGCCCGGCGTGCCGTATCCCTTTCCCTCGTTCACGGCATTCGACGGATCATTCGCGATGGAATTTCCCATGATGACCACCGTGAAGCCGTGCGATGGGGAGTGGCTCTTCTGCCATACGCTGTCCCATGAGATCGCGCATTCCTACTTTCCCTTCTACGTGGGCACCAACGAGCGCAAATACGCCTTCATGGATGAAGGATGGGCGCAGATGCTTCCGATGGCATTCCAAACAAAAGAGAATTCGGACCCCAACGGGCAATATGACGCGAGGGTCAAAAATAACAGGGATTACGAAGAGGCCGCGGGCAAAGAGACGCAGGACAGGCCTCCGGCGGTTCTCTCCGTGAACATGGACTATACGAACTATCACGTCGTCAATTACGACAGGCCCGGGGCAGCATACTATTTTTTGCAGGATATGCTCGGCGAGGAGCTGTTCAGGACCGCCCTCCAGGAATTCATGAACCGCTGGCATCACAAGCATCCCACGCCGCACGATTTCTACAACACATTCAACGACGTCGTAGGCGAGGATCTCGGCTGGTACTGGAAGCCGTGGTTCTTCGAGTTCGGCTATCCCGACTTGGGGCTTAAGGAATTGAAGGAGGAGAACGGCCAGAAAGTCATCATTGTGGAAAAGAAGGGGACTATTCCCGTTCCGGTGAAGGTTGCCGTATTCTGCACGGATGGCAGCGTGGCGAACTTCTATAAAACCGCCCGCGCGTGGGACAAGGGCAATGACATTTTTTCAATTGCCATCGAAGGGACGAGAACCATCGAGAGGATAGAGCTCGGCGACATGGTGATTCCCGACGTCGATAGAAACAATAACATTCTCCATGTGCAGTGAATCCTTGAATATCCTTAAATATCCGGCCAGGACCTTCCCCTAAATTCCCGGTGTCCTTATTCTAAGCGGGTATAGTGAATGAGCTTGTGGTTGTGAGTAAGTGGAATCGATGATTTTTGGCTTTTGCTTTTTGATTTTGGGGGACAGCTCGACACGGGATGCGACGTCACCATTCCGGTGTTCGTGCGGGAAGACTTCGGCGACTCGCTCGACGGCGCGCTCGAGGATCTCGTTTCCAGGGCGAGCATGCTGCCGATAACGACGACGAAGGAAATATGGCGCAGGTTGACCGGCCTGCAAGGGACCGAGGAGAGCACCATAAGAATCAAAGTGCCTTCATGGGGAGAAGAGGTGTCCCTTGTCGGCGCTTCGGTCAAAGGGATACTCACGATCGGTACGCTGCAGGTATGGAACCCAATTGCCTCTTTCGAGTCGACGGGGATCGTGGAGACTGACGGACTTCTGGGGAACGCCCTGTTCTGCGATGAGTACACGATTATCATCGATCTTCGGGAGAACAGGTTCGGCATTCTCAGGAATCAGCTCGACGGAGCGCCTTGAAACCCGGCAGTCGATACGAACACCTCGATCGCGTCCCTGCATTCCCCGCTTGACAGAGTGCTTTGCCGGTCATATACTTCGAATTATGTCGAAATATCGAAAACATGACATAGATCGTTTCGCCGTCATCTTCAAGGCGCTGTCCCACCCGCAGCGGCTGCGCATTTTCCTCAAGCTCGCCGCGCGATGCCTTCCCGAAGGGCGCTGCGAAACAAGCGTCGAAGGGTTGCGCTGCTGCGTGGGCGATCTGGGCAAGGATCTCGGCCTGGCCGCCTCGACCGTGTCCTATCACATCAAGGAGCTGCGGAGCTCCGGTCTCATGCAGGTCGAGCGGTGCGGCCAAAGGATCGAGTGCCGGATCAGTAGTAACACTCTGAAGCTCATGGCATCATTCTTCGACTCTGCAACGGGAGGACCCAATGGAAAACGAAAGAAGTGGCGAAATGCGTCAGGGGGATTGCTGCGGGGGCGGATCGGATCAGGCGAACGGGTCTGGCGCAGGTTGCGCGTGCGGCGCCGCTCCGCCACGCCGGCCCTGGCTCAGAATGCTGATCTCCGCGGTTGTGATTCTCGCCGCGGTGGGAGTCGGCGCGTATTCGCTCCTGGGGAAACGCGCGGCCGATCAGTGCAAGCAGGCCGCATCCTGCGGCGCGGCCGCCGCGCTGGCCGCGGGAAAGGCGACTCAAGCTGGACGCTCATGCTGTCCGGGTGGAAGCACCGCGGCCAAGTGCGCCGCTCAATCGGTAAAGGGAGCAGATAGCACCGCGTGTCAACGCAAATGCGGCGGGCGCTGAAGGAGAGCTCATGGAGGAATGGATCCGACAGGCACTCGCGGCCGACCGCCTGGGCATCATAAGTCTTCCGGCAGCGTTCCTGCTCGGCATTCTCGGAGCGCTGAGCTCCTGCTGCACGCTTCCGGTGATCGGCGCCGTGGCCGGATACGCCGGAACCTTGGGTGAGCGACTGAGCCGCCGCCGGCTCATGCTCGTCGTTTTGTTTTTCACGATCGGGATAATTCTTTCCCTCGCCGGGCTCGGTATAGTCACCGGTCTCCTGGGACAGGCCGCGGGCGCCTCGGCGGGCAAGTACTGGCGATTCGTCGCTGGACTCATGCTCGTGGTGTTTGGATTGGCCAATCTGCGCCTCCTGCGTTTCAAGGCGCCGAGCGGCAATCCCGATCGGCAGGCATTGAGAAACAGCGCCGGTGGCGCGATGGTCTACGGACTGGCTGTGGGCGGGGCCACGGCCGCATGCTCGGTCGCCTGCAACCCGCTCCTGCCCATGGCAGTCGGAGCGACGGTGCTGAAAGGCGCTCCGGTCATGGGTGCTGCGCTGCTCGCGGTCTTTGGGCTCGGATTCAGCTTGCCTCTGGCCGCCGGTCTAATCGGCGTCGGATTGGGGCTGACTCGCCTGGGCAACGTAGCGCAACGGGTAATGCCCGCGATGCGAGTCGTCGTCGGGGTTATGTTGATTGCCGTGGGATTCTACCTGCTGGCCACGGCGTAAGGAAACGCGACAAATGACAACAAAGCCGAGAGACGGCTCGCCGGCCTTGGGGCGCGCTAACGCCCCCTGGGTCGATGGCGCCTTGCACACAGCCGTCGATGACGTACCGCGGGTGCGGACCGCACTGAGCGCCCGCGATCACTTCGGCTCGGCAAGAATCCGCTGGAGCATTGGCCGCATGAGGTATCACGTGGCCCCCGGTCTGTATGCGGCAGGTAACCCATCGCCCGGGTCGCCGGTGCTTGTTTCCGCGAACTACAAGATGAGCTTCGACCGTCTTCGCGCTGCGCTCCACGGCCGCGACGCCTGGATCCTGGTGCTCGATACCGATGGCATCAACGTCTGGTGCGCCGCAGGCAAGGGCACCTTCGGTACGGACGAGATCGTGCGGCGCGTGCAAAGCACCGCGCTCGACCGGATCGTCTCCCACCGCACGCTGGTCGTTCCGCAACTCGGAGCGCCCGGTGTGAGTGCGCACATGGTGCGCCGGAACTGCGGGTTCCGCGTGGTGTACGGACCGGTACGGGCTGCGGACCTGCCCGCCTTTCTGGATGCGGGGCTGAAGGCGCAGCCGGAGATGCGGCGGGTGCGGTTCGATCTCGGCGACCGGACGGTGCTGATTCCCGTTGAAATAGTCTCGGGAGGAAAGAACGCGCTGCTTGTCGCGGCAGCTCTGCTCTTGCTAGGCGGCCTGAGCTCAAGGGGGTACTCCCTGGCGAGCGTTCGCACAAGCGGCTTGGCCGGCGCGGGTCTGGTCCTTGGAGCCTTTCTATGCAGCGCGGTGCTTGGTCCGGTGCTGTTGCCCTGGTTGC
>JBAZPL010000096.1:0-9541 GCA_041648155.1 Candidatus Krumholzibacteriia bacterium | reverse complement strand
CATTCGCGATGCCGTGCAATTCGCGCTGAGCGGCTCCAATGTCTCGAGCCGTTTCGATCTTTCCGGCGACCTCTGGCCGGTAGATGCGGACGCCGCGCAGATCAGCCACTCCGTAAACAATATCATTATCAACGCGCGCGAGGCGATGCCCCAGGGCGGAACGATCGCCGTTCGGACCGAAAACGCAGACATAACGAACGATACCGCCCTGCCTCTTTCGCCGCGGAGATACGTGAAGATATCGATACAGGATCAAGGCATCGGCATATCCCGCGAAGACATTCCCAAGATATTCGATCCGTACTTCACGACGAAGGAAGAGCAGCATAGCGGCCTCGGCCTCGCCGTCGCCTACTTCGTCGTGAGGAAGCACGACGGGCACATCCTTGTCGATTCGGAGCCCGACGTCGCGACCACCTTCTCGATCTACTTGCCGGCCGCGCAAGAAACGGAAACGGCGGATCATGAACTCCCTGCGCGGGCTTCGGCACACGAAGGCTACGGGAGAATCCTCGTGATGGACGACGAAGAGATCGTTCGGGGCGTTCTCGGCAGGATCCTCGAACGGTTCGGATACGAGGCTGCGTTCGCGCGGCACGGCATGGAGGCTGTCGATATGTACCGCGACGCGATGGAATCGGGGAGCCCGTTCGATGCCGTCATCATGGATCTGACCGTCACCGGCGGCATGGGCGGAAGAGAGGCGATCGAGCTCCTCCGACTCGTTGATCCCCGCGTGACCGCGATCGTCTCGAGCGGCTACAGCGACGATTTCGTGATGTCGGACTATCGGAAATACGGATTCGACGGAGTCATCGCGAAACCGTATCGCGCGGACGAGTTGAGCGAGGTGCTCGCGAAGGTCTTGAGCCGGAGAAGGGTGAAGCGTTGAACGTCCGGTTTGCCGGGAAATCGATTCAGGGGCGAAGGGATTATAACCAGGACAGGATTCTCTTCAGGTCGGAAAACGACTGCTTCATCGCCGCCGTGGCCGATGGCATGGGGGGATATTCGGGGGGCGAGGTGGCGAGCCAGATCGTGATGGACGTCTGCGAGCGGAAATTCGAATCGTTCGTTTCCGCGCCGCATCCGTTCCCGGATGCGAGGTTACCTGCCGCGCATCGCCCGACTCGCTCGATACGAAAACACTCTTTTTGCCGCCCCGTTTCGACGTAAACGCAATGCGCTTCGAATCGGGCGCCCATGCGATCTGGCCATCGATGTTCAAATCGGCGACGATGATGCGGGATGACCCGCCATCGGGCGAAATTGAATGAATAGTGCCTATGCCTGATGTATCTCTCAGACAATACGCTATCGAGCGCCCGTCCGGCGACCAACTCAATCCCGATATCTCGCCATCGAGCGGAGGTACGAGGTATCGCTCTTTTACCGGCTCAACGCCCGCAATTCTTTTGTAAATAATCACAAAATTGGAGTAGCAGCCGTGCTGAGCGAATCGCATTTCGCCGATAATGACCGCACGATCGTAGAGGAGCGGATTCAGGGACGACCGCAGGGTATTGATCACTCCCTTGTGGAGGACAAGATACTCCGTGTCATGGGCCGCGAGATACTCGAGGGTCTCGTCCAATGGCGCGATGGGGATTTCCACGTACGTGCCTTCCAGATAGAATGCGAGGAACGGATCACGATCGGCAATCCTGGCGCCCGGCTTGATCGTTCCTTTGAAGGACGTGGCCGCTTCCTTCGCCCATTCAGAGCCGGGCAAGATCGGTACGGTCAACTGGGCCCGGTTGATGAACACGCCCGACGCCGCTGATAGGATGAGGAGAGCGAACGTCGTGCGGCACACGCGTCGGTCGCGGAATGTATCGAGGGCTATAAACGCATAGAGGATGAACACCGGAACGTACGGAAAAATGAACCGGGGTTCACTTCTGAAAGTAAAAAGAGGAAAAACAACGAACGGCACGAGTGCGGCAAGGAGAAACAGTCTTTTCCTGCATATACCATACAACGACAGGATAAAGATCACGGGCGAAACGTGCAGAATGAGCGATACGACCTCTCGCGGCATTCTCTGGAGATAATCGATGAAAACATTCGTCCTCATACCCTCCTTTGCGATTGCTTCAAGAGCCTTCTCCTTTCCAGGAGAATCGATCCATGCCTCGCGGAATTTCCAGGAAGAAGCGTTCGAGCCGAATGAAATGACATGAGGATAGATTGTCAACTTTCCCAGACTAATTGATTGAACCGCAACATTGACGCAGAACAGGCAAGTGAATCCCGCGACCATCCACAGAAACTTTTTCGGCCGGCGAAGTCTCAGAATGGCCAATACTCCGAGAATTCCGAGTGCTTCAGGTCTTGTAATTGCGGCCATTCCCAGGAAGAGACCCGACAGACCGTCCCTGTCTTTGGCAAAGAAGAGCAACCCGAGGAGTACCCAGAAGAGATAGATCGATTCGGACAGGGTCAGCATGGAGAGCGCCATGAACAGAGGGGTCAGTGCGAGGATGAACGCGGCGGCGAGAGCGCAGCTCTTTCGGACGAACCGCTTCGCGAGGGAATAGAAGACAAGGAGCGAGCCGAGACCGGCGAGAAAGGACACCGTCTGGGCCGCTCTTACGCCGTCGCGAATGAGCGGCATAAAGAGCGCTATGAATATCGGATATCCGATGGGGAATCTGATCGGGTTGTTCATTATCCCGAGGAATGTCTTCGCATGATTTATGTAGTATGTCCCGTCGTAGGTCACCATGTCGTACGTTTTGAGAAAGGGAATCCGTACAAGAACGCTTACGACGAGGAGCAGAAGATACGTGTATCGATCGCTGAATTGAAGGGTCTTCCGAGCCTGTTTCTTTTTCTTGACCATGATCGCCGCGTTGATCGAGCAGGGGGCATGCCGGAAATAGGTACGCATGCGGGAGGGTAGCAAACTGCGCCGCGGCCCATCAAGGGAAAATCGATTCTAAATCGGGACCTTCTCCCAATAAATCCCATCGCACGGAAGCCATTGCCCGGCATATCGGTGTCGACGGCAAGACCGTAAGTCACAAGAAAATGATGGATGCATCAGAGGCATACCGAAGCAGAGAAACTCGGACCGGCCGGAGAGGCAAAGGAGCCGCTTGACCCATTCTTAATTGTCGGATTTCTCTTCGTCGGCATTCTCTCGGTCCGCATATGCAGCAACAGATTGAGCCGAGCCCTCCGTCCTTATTCAACCAGCACCGCCCTGACCGCCCGGGCGTCGGCTCGCCCCTGGTCGTCCACGGCCCTGACTACGAACCTTCCCGGCGCCGGCTTCCAGAAAAAAGACTCTCCGCTCGGTGAAGTGCCCAGGAACACTTCGTTCACAAACCAATACACGGTGCGCGTATCTGCATCCGTGACCGCCGCGAGCGGAATGCGCTCTCGTTCCAAGGCACCGGCACGGAGACTGTAAGTGACACCCTGCTGCGGCGAGGTGATCTGCGGCCCCGTCCCCTTTGCCGCTGTCTGCCCAGGCCGGCACTCAGGGCCGTATGGCGGAGGAACGCGGCGGGGAATGCCGGCCTGACGGAAGATCTCAAGCATGTCCGATGACCAGAACTCGTACACTGCCGCACGGGTTCCCGGTGTCCCCTCTCTGCAGGAGCGCAAGCCGGTCCTGGTGTCAATGTAGACGACGCGGTGGATGTCGCAGGTCTGGATAGGCGACTTTCCCGGAATGAACCATGTCGAGATCTTCTGGCTGCACGCCGGTCCCGGCAGCTTGCCGGACACGCCGCAAACATCGACCCAGGTGAGGTTCAGTCCCAGAAATCCCGCCCCATGAAACTTCCCGAGTTCGCCATCCTGGGATTTGAGCGCGTCAATGATCGCGAAGAAGAGCGGAGCCGCGGCCTCTCGACCAATGAAGGCCGGGTTCCCCTCTCCATCGAAATTCCCGACCCAGACCAAAAGCACATAGGGGCCTACGACGCCCATGGACCACGCGTCCCGGAATCCGAAGGATGTCCCCGTCTTCCAGGCCACGGCAATGGAGTCGCTGGTCCAATCGCTCCGGTATCCTTGATAGGGCCGCCGGTTTGCTTCGAGCATGTCAAGAACCAGAAGGCTTGCCTCTTTGCTCAGCAGACATCTCCCCTTGTCCTCAGGCTGGTCCTTGAACCATCGCAAGGATTTGAATACGCCGCCATTCGCGAGCATGGAGTAGAGTTCGGCAAGCTCCTGCATCGAGACCTCAGCCGCTCCCAAGGCCAGGGCCACTCCATAATACTCCTGCTCATGCAGGCCCGTAATCCCCGCCTGTATGAGGAACCGATGGAGCCCGGGGCCTGTGAGCTTCGAGGCGATCTCCACGGCCGGGATGTTGCGGCTCCGAATCAGGGCGTCCCGCGCCGAAAGCGGTCCCATGAACTCGTTGTCGAAGTTCTCCGGGTTGTACGCGCCAAAGCTCATGGGAGCGTCCTTAAGCATGGTCATGGGATGGATGAGGCCCTGGTCGATGCCGAGAGCGTAAATGAAAGGTTTGATGGCGGACCCTGGAGAGCGTTTTGCGGCAGTGCCGTTCACCTGCCCCTGGATGGCGGCATCGAAGAAGTCCACGGAGCCGAGGAGAGCCTTCACCTCCATGGATCGATGATCGACGAGCATGACGGCGGCGTTGTCGATGCCCACGTGGCGTTTCGACTCCACGAAGCTGCGGGCCTGGCGTTCCACGAGCTTCTGCAGAGCGAGGTTCAGGGTGGTGTTAAGCCGGGCGTCGAAGGGGTCGGCCTGAAGAACCGCGTCCGCGAAATGGGGTGCCAGGAAAGGCATCTCCGAGGGGCCATGGAGAATCGCGGGGAGATGAGCGAGCGATTCCTGATCGCCGTTCCTGGGATGCTTTCTAGCCCAGGCCGCGAAGAGTCGTTCGCGCGCCTGATTCAGTTCGAAGTTTCGGGAGAAATTCCCGTCCCTGGCTGCGATGCGCCGCACCGGGTTCTGGGGAATGACGCTCAGCGTGAGCGACTCCGGCAGGGTGAGCCTTGCTGCGTCTTTATGAAAATAGATGAGGCTGGCGGCGCCGGCGCCTTCGATGTTCAGCCCGTAGGGCGCGAGGTTCAGATACGCCTCGAGTATCTCGTTTTTCGAATAGAGCAGCTCGAGCCGGAAGGCAGCGAGGATTTGCTTCAGCTTCCCCGCGGGCGTACGCGAGTCGATCCCGTAACGGATGCGGGCAAGCTGCATGGTGATTGTGGAGCCGCCCATCCGGCGGTCCGCCTTGAGGTACGTGTGCCAGACGGCGCGGATCAACGCCCCGGCGTTTACGCCGAAGTGCATACGAAACGAGCGGTCCTCGTGCAACAGCGTGGCCTCGATCAGGACCGGCGAGATATCCTTGAGCGGCAGCCAGAGGCGATACTTTTCGTCCCGCGAGAGCGTGAGCCGCAGCAGGTTTCCGTTCCGGTCGTACACGGCCTGGGAGACGCTGATGCCGTCCCTGAGAGACGGTCTCGCAAAAGGAACGATCGCCGCCGGCCCCGCGCACAGCAGCAAGACGATAACGAGGACTTTCCCGATTTGGGACCTCTCATGCTTCATATTCACTTTTCATCGACCGTGATGGTACCCGGCAGGGTCCATGCTCTCACCGTTCGGTCGTACATGGATTCGCCGTAGAGAGGCGGAACGGCGAAGGTACCCTTGTTCGTGGCCTTGACGCGGTATACGAACTCCCGCGCATTGGGGCCTACGGTGCCGAAGAGCACTACCCGGTCCTCGCGGATGTCGACAAAGTCCGGTTGCCACGTGGAGCTCTCGGTGCCGATGGATGGTAGCCAGCGGGATCCTTTATCGCGAAGGTCTTCTTCCCGGCGATTGTCATATTCCCCTTCTTCCGATTCCCCGGACGCCTCCTCCGGCGGTTGAACCCGCGCGGCAGCGGGCCGGGACTTTTCTGTTACCACTTCAAAACCGCCGGGCAGGAGATCGACAATCGCCACATTGTAGTAGGTCGTCGAATTGATGGATCGCATCTTCACGTGCACTTCGATCTCGGAACCGATCGCGGTCTTCGTGACCACGTTGCCCTCGAGGTCCCGGTACTCGCGCTGCACCTCGAGCCTGTCTTTCAATTCCTTGTCCGGCGGCGCCTTGTCAAAGCCCGCCTGGGTCATCTGATAAAAGGTCGGGTAATCGCTCGCGCTCTCGATGCGCACCTTCTTGGCCCGATCCGAGAATGAGACCTTGGGGAACAGCCCCTGAGGCAGCGCCAACTCGCGTGTTCCCGTATCGAGATTTTCCATGATCTTGATATCGGCCACGGCATTGCTCCCTACCGCCTCGGCATAGGCCTCCATGGCCAGGATTGCGTAGGCCGAGGAGATCGTGTTGTACGCTCCCTCGGACACCGCTCCAACGATGGTTTGGATGTACTCGCCGGAAATATTCCTGAACCGCCCGGGGAAGTGTTTCGCCATCAGATACAGGCACTGGGCATCGCGGCTCAGATTATCGTAGAAAGCGGCGTAATCCGGCTCGATGACCTGGCCGGACTTGATGCCGCCGATAAGGTTCTCGGCTTTGACATCGAGTTTGAGCAGCTTATACGTCGCGGCGAGATATGCGGCGAGGAGGTCCTTTTCCCAACCCTTGAGGTCCTTGGAGGACTCGAGCTGTTCGTGAAGGGCCGTCAGCTCGTTCGTGGTGACCGTGCCGTTTCTCGTCAGGATATAGATCGCATAGGCTCGTGTACGCGCCTCCGCAAGCGTTTCGCACCGGCGTTGCGCCAGGCCGCGCAAGTACGATTTCCCCGCCGCCATCAGCCCTTCCGGGATCGCGTAGCCGCGTTCCCGGGCCTCCGTCAGGAAATGCAGAGCATAAACGCTCTGATAATCCGAAACGTGGGAGTTCGCGGCCCAGAACCCGAAAGCGCCTTCCTCGTTCTGGCGCGCCCGCAGAACGGCGATCGTCCGATCGATGTCGGCCATGGCGTCCTTGTGCAGATACGCGAACTCCGGCCGGTTCTTGAACACGATCGCCGGGAAGGTCCGGCTCACCAGTTGCTCGGTGCAGAGGTAGGGGAATGTGCTCAAATATGCAGTGAGACCGTGCGCTAGCCCAAGTGGAAGCGATGAGGCCGAGACCTCGAGGACGCGCAGTTCGGGATACATCGCGCGCGTGAGCTTCACCTCCTTCGCGCCGGAGGTGAAGGAGCCGGCGGTTACGACGGTCTCATGCGGCACAACGGGACGGACGCTCACCTCAACCCCGCAAGCGCTCTTCTCTTCGCCGAGCGAAGCCGTGAAGGAGAGTATTGCCGAACCCAGAATCGGCTTTGCCCTGAGAGTGAAGACAGCGCTCTCTTCCCTTCCCTCGGGAATCGCGATCTCGCGCACACCACTGTCGACGATCTCCAGGTGTTCCGACACGGCGAGTTTGAGCGCGACTCTGGCGTTCTTGCCCGAGCCCTCCGCGTTATTCATAATGCCCACCGTCACCATGAACTTGTCTCCCGGCGCCACGAAGGTCGGCACGTTGGGGGAGAACACGAAGTGACCGCGCACGGGCGTTTTCTTTTGACCGGCGCCCATAGCCTCGGATGAGACCGCCACGGCCATGACGCGCAGTGTTCCGCTGAAGTAGTCGGGTACGCGATAGACCAACTCCCGCATATCGGTGCCGATGTCCACGATGCCCGACCAGTAGACCACGGGCTTATCACGCCGACGCTTAAAGGGATTGAGGTTCTTGCCTATAGCCTCCCGGGCATACTCATCGCCGCCTGCCGCGGAGAGCCGCTGGACCAGTGAGGCCTCGGGCAGGATGAGATCCAGGATCTGGGCCGTTCGAACCTCGAGCGCCCGTTTCCGGAAGAAGTATCCCAGCGGATCCGGTGTCCCGTACCCGGCGACCTGGAGGATGCCCTCGTCAACGGCAAAAATAACGGCCTTGCCCGGCCTGCTGCCCTTGTAGCGAATCGTGAAAGGCTCGCCGGGCCGTGCAAGCTGGGGCGTATCGAGGTCGATCGCGATGGTCCGCCTCTCACGGCTCACGGAGAAGGGCATCACGCCGTAGCTCAAGGGACTCATGAAGATCTCGGGCGAGTCAACGGCCCGCACGAATGAGATATTCACGTACCCGTTGCCCTCGAAATTGGCCGGGATGCGGATCCGCTCGACCGAGCTTGTGGACGTGGTCTTGAACCACCGATAGGCGTACACCCGGTCGCGCTCGATGGTGATAAGCCCCGCGCCGGTGTAGGGCGCCCGGATGCTCATCTCGATCTGCTCCCCGGGCTCAAAATCCGTTTTGTTCAGCTTCACCTGGAGTTCGGCGTTCCGTTCCAGGGCACGCGTCAGATTCGCTTTGCCGGCCACGGTGAAGGCGATGCGGCTCAGTTCCGCATTACTTCCATCCCTGATTATCAGGAGGAAGTCGCCCGGGTTTGCCGAGGGCAACAGGAACCCCAGGCCCTCGTCGGCGATGGAAAGAGGTGTCTTGCTCACGAGGATTTCCTTCTTGACCGACTGGTACTTGTAGACACCGCTGCTCTGTTTCGTCAGGGCCGAGACGTATTGCTTCTCGATGATCTGGGCTGTCAGGCCCGAGACGCCGATCTGCTTGAGGCCGGGATCGATTGCAATGAGCTTCACGGAGCGGGTGCTTCCCTTATTGATGAACTTCAGGTCCCCATCGCTCTTGTAGCCGATAAGATAGGGAAGTGGCGAGACCAGGACCGCGCTTTCGGAAACAACGCTTCTGCCGCCCTCGAGCTCATAACCCTCGGCCGTGAAGTTGAGCCAATACGTGGCCTTGTCGAAGCGATCGAGATCGAAGGCGAACTCCGCCTCGCCCTGCTCGTTTGTGACGGCGCCCTCGAGGCGGTCACTGAAGCTCTTGTCCGTGCATAGCGGGTCGAAAAAGGTATAATCCTTGTACTGCCGGAACGCGGGGAACGCAGGCGACAGGGTGATACCGGCAACCACGCGGTGCTTCACGGCCGGCGGGCCGTAGAGGTTTCTGAGCGTCACAAGGCCTTTGAGGCCCGAGGGTGAGCTCCAACCCTCGGGGCGCTCCGTCGAAAGCCGCGTGGCGATCTTGAGCCTATCCGGGAGGAACTCCTCGAGACGCACGGTCACGGATCCAAGCAGCGCGCCGCGGTTGCCGTCCTTCACGATATACACGCTTATCGCATAAGTGCCCGTTGGCGCCGTCTCTTCAGTCTGATACCTGACCTCCTCAAAGCCCGAGGCCGAGAGGCTGATTTTCTGTTTCATCACCTCGAGTCCTCGCGCGTCGGTTATGGCTGCTTCAAGGGGGATGCCGGCGAGATTCTGTTTCCAGTCCGCTGACTTCACGATCACGCCCACGCTGAAGTGGTCCCCGGGACGGTAAATGCCCCGGTCCGAGAAAAGGTAGGCATTCAGCCTGCCGGCCTCGCCGCGCGTCACTTCTCCGCCCACATCAAAACGCGAAAGCTGCAGTCTTCGGTCTCTCCCGTCAAAGGGCAGGAACGACAGATCGTTCCCATTCCGGATGAGATACACCGTGGGAGCCTTCTCACGCTGGAAATCCTTGAGCTTCGGCAGGACCGCGTGGC
>JBAZPL010000095.1:0-9586 GCA_041648155.1 Candidatus Krumholzibacteriia bacterium | reverse complement strand
CGCGTTGGGGGGGGCGCGGCGCGCGCATGGAGGAATATGGCTCGCGATTTTCTCGATCTGCTCTCCAACCGGGTCGTTCTTTTTGACGGCGCCATGGGAACGATGCTCTACGAACGCGGCGTTTTCATAAATCGTTCGTTCGATGAGGTGAATCTCTCGGCGCCGGCCATGATCGAACGCATTCACCGCGAATACATCGCGGCGGGGGCGGATTGCATCGAGACGAACACCTTCGGCGCCAGTCGCTTCAAGCTCAAGCTGCACGGCCTCGACGACCGACTCGTCGAGATCAACGAGACGGCCGCGCGGATCGCGCGGCGCGCCGCAGGCGAGGATGTTCTCGTCGCGGGCGCCATCGGTCCCCTGGGCCTCAAGATCGAACCCTGGGGCCCGACGGCAAACGAGGAAGCCGCGGCCGCGTTCGCGGAACAGGCTCGCGCCTTGACGGCGGGAGGCGTCGACTTTTTCGTCCTCGAAACGTTCGGCGACGTCAACGAAATTCATCAGGCGATTATCGGCGTGCGCGCGGTGAGCGCCCTTCCCATCGTCGCGCAGATGACGCTGCGTGGGGACGGGCTGGGCCTCTACGGCACGGAGCCGGCCGATTTTACCCGCAGGCTCTGCGAATGGGGCGCGAACGTCGTCGGCGTGAATTGCTCCGTCGGACCCAAGATCATGCTCGAGGCAATCGAGAAGATGGCCGCCGTCGCCGATCGCCCCTTATCGGCGCAGCCGAACGCCGGCGTGCCACAGAACATCGAGGGGAGAAACATGTATCTCGCTTCCCCCGAATACCTCGCGGAATACGCTCGACGATTCGTGCAGGCGGGCGCCCGCGTCATCGGCGGATGCTGCGGAACAACCCCCGCTCACATACGGGCGATTCGGGGCGCGCTGAGAACGATACGATCCGACGTGAGCATTCATAGGGCCGCCGAGACGGCTGAATCCCGTCCGCCGACGGTGTCACCGCGTTCCGTGCGCGATAGATCGAAACTCGCCGACAAAATTGTGAACGGCTCTTTCGTATCCATCGTCGAGTGTGTTCCTCCGCTCGGCTGCGACGCATCCGCGGCTATCGCTTCCGCCCGCATGCTCGCCGGCGCCGGGATCGATGCGATCAATATACCCGACAGCCCCCGTTCATCCTCCCGGATGAGTCCTCTCGCCCTCGCCGTGCTCATCAGGAATGCCGTCGGTATCGACGTGTTGCTTCACTACTGCTGCAGGGACAGGAATATTCTCGGCATGCAATCCGACCTTCTCGGCGCGCACGCGCTCGGACTACGGAATATTCTCATCATAACGGGGGATCCGATTCGCACGGTGGATTATCCCGACGCCACCGCCGTCTTCGACGTCGATTCGATCGGGCTCACGAACATCGTTTCCCGGCTCAATCAGGGAAAGGACATCGGCGATCGAAACCTCGCGGAGTCGACCTCGTTTCTCGTCGGCGTCGGCGTTAATCCGGGCGCCGTACATTTCGAGGAAGAAATGAAACGCTTCGAGTGGAAGGTAAAGGCCGGAGCCGACTTTGCCGTCACTCAGCCCGTTTTTGATATCGAAATCCTTCTGAAATTCCTCGATCGGATCGCGCCCCTTAAGATACCGATCGTCGCCGGAATCTGGCCGCTCGCGAGCTACCGCAACGCCGAGTTCATCAATAACGAGCTCCCGGGCGTAACGGTTCCCGAACCGATTCTCCGGCGCATGAAAGACGCGCCGAGCGGCGAGCTCGCTCTCGCGGAAGGAGTGACGATCGCCGCCGAGATTCTCCGCGAGATCGCGCCGCGCGTTCGCGGCGTTCAGATCAGCGCTCCCTTTGCGCGCTATAACTGCGCGGTAGAGGTGATCGCTCGGGGCCTCGGCGAAACGTATCGATGAATCGCCGGGAATGCTCCCGCCGCATTCCCGCAACCGCAGCGCGAGCGCCCCTTCTCTAGAAATTGAATCCGAGAAACATGTCGACGTGAATGTCGCTCGCTATCTCTTTGAAATCGGTGAGGCGGCTGAAATTCACGCGGAAGACCGGAAGGTATCCGAGATTCATCTCGACTCCCGTTCCGACACTCCCGAGCCAGTCCGTATCGTATATGAATCCGCTTACCCTACCCGCGTCGAGAAAGAGAGAACCGCGAAAGAGCGGAAACTCGATCGTTCCGACGGGGAACCTCAGGACGAAACGGTCGATGAGAGGGAACCGCAACTCGTTGTTGATGAGGAGCGTCCGTTTTCCCGCGAAACGGCGGAATTCGTACCCGCGCAGATCCCACGAGCCTCCGAGGTAGAACAGCTGCAGGTCGCTGCCCCATGTGTTGCGACTCACCAATCGCTGCGCGAAAACGATCCGTTCGGTGAGCGCTACATAGTTGCGCGCATCGACGTGGGCGGTCATGCTCCCATAACGGTCTCCCGTGAGGTCCGACGTTTTTCCGATCGCGACGTTGATCCTCCGCCCGTTGAGCGGGCCGCCGACGTACCACGCAATGTTGTCGAACGTGTACGAAACGAAGTTCGAAAGAAGCCAACCCCGCCCACTCTCGAGCCCGAGGAAGTTGACGTCTTCATCGCGCTCCATGCCTTTGAAGACGGCCGAGAGCTCGACGCGGCTGAAAGAGGAAAAGGGATAGATGACGCCGCCGAGAACGCCGTACCGCCTCTCGTATCGCAAGAGATCGTACGAGCTCCCGATATAGCTGGCGAGATGAAAGGCGCCGACCGCGTAATTGAGGCGATGCGATAGATTGATATACGTGACGGCGACATTGAGCCGGCCGAGGAAATCATCGAAGCTGTCGGACGCGCTCCCGAACAGCACGACGACCTCGTGGTTGCCGAGCATATCGGTGAGAAAAAGCTGCGCGCCGTTTCCCGTGCTGCCGAAATCGGGATCGACGGAGAAGGTCGCACCGATCAGGTCGATTCCGAGCTTGATCCGATAATCCTTCTTCGCTATGTCTTCCGCTCCATCGGGAAGCCTCGGTTCCCAACCGAAGCGGGCGGCGGACGGAGGGCCGGCGGCGATCGCCGTCACCCCTTCTTTCATGGGCACACGATAGCAGCGATACGTGCCATCGCCGTAGGAGGCGCACAGGAACGATGCGCCGTCGTCGCATGGATAGGGATTGAATGCGCCGCCGAGAACGTTCGTCTGGCGTTCGAGCAGCCCGCCGCGCAGCGCGAAGATATCGGGGACTCCTTCGCGGTCCGAGGAAAACAGCACTCCCTTCCCGTCAGGGAGCCATCGCGGATCGACATCGCGCGATCCGTCCCCCGTGAGAGGCACGATCTCATGCGTTTCCGTATCGATCGTATAGAGCGCATAAGCGGTTTTACGTTTCTCGCTGCACCGGTCCGAGCTGAATACGAGCACGCTCTTCGACGGATGCCAATCGGGGGTCACGTCGTCGAAGTAATCGTCGGTGAGTCGCTCGTACGTCCCACGCGCAAGGTCGTATATGAAAAGATCCGATTTTCCGAAAGCGTCGATTGCCGAACACGCGACGGCGCGCCCGTCGGGGGATAGGCTCGGCGAACTGAGAATGCGCGCGCTATCGATGGAGAATTTTCGCAGCACGCGTCTCCGCTGGACGTCGTACAGGTATATCACGTCCCGCGCGAGCGCTTTCGATACGAAAAGGAGTGTGTCTCCCCTGACCGAAATGAGGCTGCGAAGAGGCGGTATCGACTCAAACTCGCTCCTCTGGCCGCCGCGGATGAATATCTCCCGGCGCCATTCGCCGCGATCGTTTTTCTTCAGCTCGAGAATGTTGATGCCGCCCATGTCGTATCCGACGCAGAATACTCGCGGCTTTTTTCGGTCCCGCGCGTCGCACGCGGGATGGATCTCGAAGACCGGTTCCCCGGACGCGAGCGCTTCGCCGAGTTCGCCGATCTTGCGCCGTTCGAGGACGGCGGGGTAGTATCTCCGTTTCAGAAAATCGCGCCAATCGTCGCTCAGTCTTCGAAGCGGTATTCCGATCGTCTTTTCGAGCACGAGGTCCAATCGATCGCTCTTCCACCAGCTCTCCAGTATGAGCCGTATCGATTCCTCCCCGAACCTCGTTGCGATATAATGAACGGCGCTTTCCCCCTCCTTGTACATGAGGTAGGTACCCTGGATTCTCCAGATATCCTCGAGAGAATACAGGAGATCGCTCGTCACGGCGTCGCGGAGAAACATATGCGCTTCCGTATCGAGACCCCGATTGGCGCAATATTCAGCCAGCCCTTCGACGAACCAGAGGGGCGGATTGCTGTAATTCAGATGCCGATGCCCCGTCATCACGACGCGGAGCTTTTCGAGCATGAACGCATGGACCATTTCGTGGCGAAACACCTTCTGGAGCTTCGGATAGGATCCGGCGAACGGAAGCGCGATCCGGCCCTTGATGAATTCCGTGAAGCCCGCGGTGGATTCGGACACGAGATAGGGCGTGACATTCGTTTCCTTGAAGTCGTGATGTGTTCCGTACAGAATGACGGGAATCCTCGACTCGAAATCAACCGCAAAGAAGGATGAGAACTCGGCATACACGCTCTCCGCGAGGCTTGCGACAAATTCGGCCACGGGGAGCTCGTCCGGGTAATAGTAGATTTCAAGATGCGGCGTCTCGATGACCTTCCAGTCTTTCGGAGCGTACATCACCTTGTTTTTTCCGAAGGGATACTGAGCGAACGTTCCTTGGACCGCGAAGATGCAGGCGGCGCATGCGATGAGCACAATGCCGGCGAGGCGCTTCATGGATGCTCGTAACCTTCGAGGTAAAACGTCCCGCGGAACGAGACGGCGACGGGGCCCGTGAGGAGGCAACTCGTGGCGCCTCCGGGAGTCTTCTCAAGAGCGACGTCGAGGATATCGTTACCCCGAGTCATGCAGCGGACCGGCGGATCGACGAGCCCGAGATGCGCGATGACCGCCGCGATAACGACGGCTCCCGTTCCGCACGCATCGGTCTCGTTCTCGACGCCGCGTTCGTACGTTCGATAGGCGCATCGTCCGCGATCGGAGACCGCGACGATATTGACGTTCGCCCCGGCCTCGCCGAATGCCGCATCCCTCCGCACGGGAGCCGCGAAGCGGACGAACTCGTCATGCGACGGCTCTCGAACGTCCTCGACAACGATTACGGCGTGAGGAACGCCGCAGATACCGTAATGGACCGGGCGATCGGAAGCGGCAATCCTCATGCCGAGTTTCAGGGCGCGCACGTCGCCTATGGACACGCGGACACTCCCGTTCGCTATCTCCGCGCCCACAATCCCCGAACGGGTTTCGAAGGACATTGTTCTGCCCGCGATCCCCGTCTCGAACGCGAACGCCGCGGCGCAACGAGCGCCGTTTCCGCACATGTCGGCCTCTCCCCCGTCGCTGTTGTAATAACGCATCGTGAAATCGCAGCTTCTCCCCGGATGAATGAGAATCAGTCCGTCTCCTCCGACGCCGCGCCGTCTCGAGCAAAGACCCGCGATCGCTTCCCTCGTGAGCCGGCACCGCTCCTGCATGTCGTTGATCATGATAAAATCGTTGCCGGCGCCGTGCATCTTCGTAAAGGGTAGTTCCACGTCATCCGCCCCCTACTTGAGCGTTATCGGATCGAGCGTCCTGCGCTCCCCCGGTTTGATCGTAAGCGTATCGGGAAGCGTCACGCACGGCTCATTGAGTGCCCGCGTCGAATCCGCGGCTTCGTAGTAGACGCCGCACATCGTATCGGGCTTGACATCGATAAAGGCAGTTACCGTATAGGAGCCGGGAGGCACCCGCGAGAGGATGAAAGCGCCCGTCGTATCCGCGTTCGCCGCGAGCCATTGCACGCCGCGGGCCATGGGAGCGAGTCGCAGCGTCGGAGCGGTTCGGAACGGGGTTTCGTTGACGATTCGGCCCTCGACCGTGCCCGGCTCGTTCGGATCGATGATCACGATGCGAATCTCCTCGCGAATCGGCCGGAGCCGATCGAGGACGATCGTATCGGACCGGAGCGTGGCGAACTCCTTTCCTTCCGAATAACGCGCATCACCGTCGACGTCGATGAACGCGCGCAGGAGAAATCGCGAGCCGTCGGTCGGAAGCGCCCGCAACACGAACCTGCCGTCTCGCGCGGCGAATGCGACGCGCGCACGTTTCGCCGAGCGCAGATCGATCGCCGTGTCCCCTGCGATTTCGAAGAGCTCCGCCACTCCGGCGGAATCGGGCTTTTCCTTGAAAAGCACGATTCCGGATATCTCTCCTCCGGCGATCGAGTCGGCCGTCGAAAAATACAGCATAAAATTCCGCTTGCTCTCGACGCGGTGGTAATCCCTGATCCCCGACCGCACGAGAATGCAGACGGTCGTTTCGGGCAGAAGCTCCCGGAAATCGATTTCGAGCCGTTCCCCCTTCACGCGCAGCCGGTCGAACTCGACGGGCGGATATATGAATATCCTGTTCTTGAAGCTCGCAGGATCGACTTTTTCGCTAAAGAAAAATACCGGCGCGACGTCCCGCGCGACCCGGGAGGAATCCTCCCGCGGAACGGTTGAGACGATCGACGGAGGAATCCTGTCCTCGGCGCCGCCCGGAGGAGCCTCCATAACAGCGCATGCCCCAAGAAGCGCCGCCCCGGCGAGAGCGACGAGGATTCTCCCGGCGTATGCCCCCTCTTTCCCTGACATCTCTTCAGCCCCTTTTTCGCCGAGGCTCGGCACGCCCGTTGGGGCGCTCCCCCCGGTCACTCTCCGGGCACGAGAAGCGCGATGATCGCCCGCTGGATGTGGAGCCTGTTTTCGGCTTCCTCGTACACGACCGACTGCGGACCGTCGATCACGGAGTCGGTCACTTCCTCCCCGCGGTGCGCGGGCAGACAATGCATGAAAATCGCGGCGCGGTTTGCGAGCTTCATCAGATCGTCGTTGATCTGATAGCTCTTGAACGCTTTGAGGCGTCGTTCCTTCTCCGTCTCCTGCCCCATGCTCGTCCAAACGTCCGCGTAAACGACGTCGGCCCCTCGTACCGCCTCGCGCGGATCGGCTACCCATTCATAGTCCAGTGTCTGCCCGGCGCGCGCGGAGGCAATAAACGAATCATCGATCTGGAAACCGTCCGGGGCCGCGAGGACGAACTTGAATCCGAACTTGGCGGCCGCCTCGATCCAGCTGCGCGCGACGTTGTTCCCGTCTCCCACGAATACCACTTTCTTCCCCTCGAGCGATCCGAACCTCTCGACGGCGGTAAAAACGTCGCCGAGCACCTGGCACGGGTGGAGAAGATCGGTGAGCCCGTTTATCACCGGAACGTCCGCGTACCGGGCGAGATCCTCGACGAGCCCCTGGTCGAACGTCCGTATCATGATCCCGTCGACATACCGTGAAAGAACCTTCGCGACGTCCTTCGGAGCTTCGCGGCTCCCGATCTTGATCTCGGCGTCCGTGATGAACAGACTCGATCCGCCGAGTTGCCGCATCGCGATCTCGAAGCTGAGCCGCGTTCGCAGGCTCGGCTTATGAAAGATGCACGCCAGCACGCGCCCCGGATGGCTCTGCGGGAGACGGAAGGACTTGGCGAGCGGCTTCTGCTCGGCGCAGAGCTTCAGAATCGTATCGAGCTCCTCGCGCGAATAATCGCGCATGGAAAGGAAATCCTTCTTGGACAGTTTCATACACGCTCCTTCTTACAGGATGTACCGCGCCAGATCGTCATCGCGAACGATTGCATCCAGCCTATTCCGCACTACCGCTCCGGTAATGTTGATCTTTTTTATCTTCTCGCCCGGCAGCTCGAAAAGATACTCTTCGAGAAGCGTCATGAGAACCGTGTGGAGACGCCGCGCTCCGATATTTTCCATTTTCTGATTTACGAGGAACGCGACGCGGGCTATCTCGCGGATCGCCTCTTTCGTGAAAACGATTTTGCAGTTCTCCGCCTCGATGATCGCCGTGTATTGCTTGATGAGCGCGTTCCTGGGCTCGAGGAGAATTCTCTCGAAGTCCTCGACGGTGAGGGCCTTGAACTCGACCCTGATCGGGAAACGTCCCTGGAGCTCGGGGATCAGATCGGAAGGCTTCGTCATATGGAAGGCTCCAGCGGCGATGAAGAGCACGTGATCGGTCTTCACGATGCCGTATTTCGTCGTGACGTTCGATCCCTCGACGATCGGGAGTATATCGCGCTGCACCCCTTCACGGGATACATCGGGACCGTGCGCGGAGCCGCGGCTCGCGATCTTGTCGATTTCATCGATGAATACGATCCCCGTCTCCTCGGCGGATTTCACGGCTCGCGCGATCACCTTGTCCATGTCGACGAGGCGCTCCTTTTCCTCCTGGACGAGCATCTTCTTCGCTTCCTCCACCGTGACGCGGCGCCCTTTCTTTCGGCGCGGCATCATCCCCTCGAGCCCCGCGGGCAGCTTGAGCCCCATCTCCTCGATTCCGGCGTTTGAAAATATCTCAACGAACGGGCGGGAACGATCCTCAACTTCGATCGTCACCTCGCGCGCGTCGAGACCGCCGCTCTCGAGCTTCCCCAGCAGTTTCTCTTTCGTGCGCCCTCGCCGCTCATCGGCGTTCTCGCCCTCCGCGCTCTCCGCTCCGGGGGATGCGGGCAGCAGGAGATCGACGAGACGTTCCATCGCATGCTCGTGGGCTCTGGGTTCGACTTCCGCGAAGGAGCGCTCTTTCTCGATGGATATCGCGATGTCGACGAGGTCCCTGATCATCGAATCGACGTCCCGGCCGACATAGCCTATCTCCGTAAACTTGGTGGCCTCCACCTTGACGAACGGCGCCTGGGCGAGGCGCGCGAGCCGCCGCGCGACCTCCGTTTTGCCCACGCCGGTCGGGCCGATCATGATGATATTCGCCGGCATGATCTCGTCCCTGATCGACGCGTCGACGCGCCTGCGGCGCCAGCGGTTCCTGAGCGCTATCGCGACCGAACGCTTCGCCGCATCCTGGCCTATGATGTACTTGTCCAATTCTTCGACGATTTGTCGGGGAGTGAGCTCATCCATTGCCTTTAATGACCTCAACGGTGATTTCTTGATTTGTATATATGCAGATACCAGATGCTATTTCAAGTGATTTTCTTACAATAGATTGCGCATCAAGCTTCGAGTTCTTCATGAGGGCTCGCGCAGCCGCCAGCGCGTAGGGTCCTCCCGAACCGATCGCGACTATGCCGTCGTCCGGCTCGACAACGTCGCCACTCCCGCTTATGACGAGGGAATGCGTGCGATCCATGACGGCGAGAAGCGCTTCGAGATGTCTCAACACCTTGTCGCTTCTCCAATCCTTCGCGAGTTCGACTGCTCCCTTCATGAGGTTCCCGTTGAATTCGTCAAGCTTCTGCTCGAACTTCGTCAGGAGGGTTATCGCGTCCGCGGTGCTTCCGGCGAAGCCCGCGAGGATCGCATTATCCCGGAGCGCGCGCACCTTGACCGCGCCCTGCTTGACGATCGTTTGGCCGAAGGTAACCTGCCCGTCTCCCCCCATTGCGACGCCGGTTCCAACGCGCACACCGACTATCGTTGTTCCCTTGAACATCGCTTTCCTCCAGGACCGTCCCAGCGCTATACCGGATACTCTTTCCCGTACGGATAAATTAATG
>JBAZPL010000094.1:0-9862 GCA_041648155.1 Candidatus Krumholzibacteriia bacterium | reverse complement strand
GTCGAAATCGTGCACGCCGTATCGGGTCCCTACGACATGATCGCCGTCGTGGACGGATCGACGTTCAACGAGATCGGCCGGTTCGTCATCGAGAGGATCCAGACGATTCCCGGGGTCCAGAACACAATCACCTGCAACGCGATCTTTCTCGAAAACTAGCGTTTCACGCGGAAAGCGGGGTCCTCGCTCCCGCGGACGCCCGCGATCATCGAGCGGAAGCTCGGCAAGGGGTTCTATCTTTCGTGCTTCAAGCTGAAAAGCTATTTTCTGCCGATCGAAACGGAAGGGACGGCGCCTTCCGACCGCGACTCGCTCCGATAGGCGTGTTCCGCGATCGCCGGCAGAGCGAGCATGAACCAGACGATCATATCGAACAAGACGGGCAGAAAGATCGATGAGACGAGCATCGCGATGTGCTGTATGAACAGCGCGCGCCCGATCTGGGCGACTTCGGGATCGCTCTCGTTCTTCATCATCCGGCGGATGATCCTGAAGTTGCAGATGATGATTCCGATAAACAACGAGAGCGCCACGAACCCGAGCTCGGAGAATATCTGCAGAAACATACTATGAACGGTTAGTCCAATCGGGATGAAGTATGCCGCGCTCGGAAGGAAGTTATCTATGCCGACGCCGAGCAGCGGATGAGCGAGCCCCAGACGGAGCGCGACTCGCATCGTTTCGAGACGCGTCCAGATGGCGAAGTCGCCTGATCGCTTCGTCGCGAAATCGAAGACCGATCCTATCCGCTCCCAGTACACGCCCGGAATGAATACGATGCTCGCCGCGATGAGCGAGAGCCCGAAAAGGAAAAGCGGCTTGTTCCTTCGTTCGACCACGACGAGCGTCAAGAGCAGACACGCGAGGCCTACGAATCCTCCCCGCGAAAAGCTCAGGGCCAGAACGCCGATACTCGCAATTATCAAAAACGCGAAGAATGGACGAGCGATGCGCGGTTTCCGGTACGCGCCGGCAAAAAAGATAAGCACCGGAATGAGGAAGAGCTGGAACAGCGCAAAGGTGTTGGGCTCGAAGACGAACCCTTCGTACCGCACGATGCCCTGGCTCCAGAGCATCGAAAGGCTCGCGAAACGACCCGGCGGATGCACAATGAAAGGAAGATAGTCCGAGAGCAGAATCCCCCCCACCAGCACGAGAAGAAAGCGCCGGAATTCCTTCCGGTCCCTTGTGAACTGCACGACGATCACCACGGCAATGAGGACCTTGATAAAAGCGCCCAACTTCCGCGCTGCAAGCCCGTACTCACGCGCAACCGAAAGGGACTGAAACGCAAGGATCACAAACGCGAACGCGAGCGCGATCAGATGCGGATGGTGCGTCACAATGCGTCTTCCGTTCGCGACTGCGATCGCGAAAGAGGCGAGGAGGAAAATGACCGCGTAGCGATAGAGGCGAAAGGGCGCATAGACGTCGAGATTCGAGAAGAGAATGAGGATGACGAGATAGAAGATGATCGCGGGCCGGTCAACGCACAGAAATACGAAGGGAAGAGCGAACAGAAGCATCAGGGCGAGCCGCATGAAGCTCGCCGGGAGGAACATCACGGCGGCAACGGCGCAGCATGCGAGCGGCGCCGCGACGAAAAGCATGAACCGCTTCAGGTCGATCGCTTTTCCGTAAAGCTCGAGATTCATGCCTCACGCGCCTTCGCCAATCTCCGGCGCTCGCCCAGAACCATAAAGAAGCTCGCCCAAAAAAACGCGGCGGCGGTCGAGACCAGCACTATTTGTTTTCGCTTCGGCCACGAACGGCGTTCGGGCGCCGAGGGAGGATCGAGGACCTTGAGGGCGCTCATGCGGCTATTCGCGGTAACCTCGGCGTCGGCGAGCCTCAGCCGCAGGTAGGCGAGCATGAACTCCTGCATCCGGCGCTCGCTCATGAATTGCATGTAGCGGGTGCTGATTTCGGGGAGCTTCTTGAAAGGAGGAAAGAGGTTCGGTTCGGCGCCGGTCTCCCGCAGAAGGAGAAGCTGGTTGCGCAGTTGATTCCACTCGAATTCGACCCGGTCGAGATTGTCGCTTCCGGGTTTCATTGTCATCTCGAGCAGGCGCTTCTCGACATCGAGTATGCTGAGGCGGCTGCTCAGATTGGATACGATGTCGAGCATCACCCGCACCTGCCCTTCCATTTCGTACATACCGTACCGTCCGAGATAGCTGCCGATGAGGGAATCAGCGACCGCAAGCGCGCGTTCCCGCCGCGCGACCTCGCCGTTCAGGAATTGCATCCGATCGCGCGAGTTCTCGACGACGAGATCAAGGAGAATGGTGTCGAGCTGCGCAAGGTACTCCTCGGCGATAGCGATCGCCCGCTCCCGGTCGCGGTCCTCGACGATCAGCACGATGACGCCTTCGTCCTTGATCACGACGGCTGTGTTCTCGCCGAGCTTTCGCCATGCTTCGTCGCGATCGGTCACCCCATACACGCGCCTGAGATCGAACCGCGCGTCGATGAGATCGCTCATCCTGCGGCTCCGGATGAGATAATCGATGAGGTAGTTCTTGCGAGCCCTGAGATAGCCCGCGAACGATTCGCCGAACGATCCCATCGGCGCGAAGAATTCCTTGAGGTTCGTGAGATCCTTCTCTACGCCGGTGGGAGCAAACATGGTCGATGCGACGAAACGCGACGGGAGAAGAATGCTCACGGCGGCGGAAATCAGAAAACCCGCGATCGTGACGATCAGAATTACCTTTATATGGCGGCGTATAACCAGAAGAAGAAAAATCATCGTCGCGCGAACCTCGCCTGTTCAAGACATGTCGTCCGGAAACGCACGTAACACTCCCCCGAATGTATCATCGTCATCCGTGTCCGGCAAGCCCATTATCGGGCTCAGCGCATGCTCTCGAGCCATTCGAGCATGCCGGTGAGCTTCGCATCATCCGGAGTGATCGCGAGCGCGCGCTTCACCCAGACGATCGCCTCGTCCGTGCTCCCGTCGGCGAGCGCCGCTTGCGCGAGAAGCCGGCACGCGAGCACCTGTTCGCCCGGCCGACCTATCGACAAAGCCTGCTCGTACAGCCTTCGCGCGTCGGCGCGCCGCCCGAGAAGCTCGAGCACGGAGCCGTACTCTATCGCAAGGCGCGGAAAACGCGGCATGAGCGCGTACGAGCGCGCGTACAGGTCCGCCGACGCTTGTGTCGCTCCCTGCTTCCGGAGAATCCGCGCGTAATTTATCATCGCCTCGACATGCTCCGGATCGAGCCGGTACGCCTCGGCGAAAGCCACAGCGGCCTTCGCTTCGTCCTTGTTCGCGATGTAGAAGTTGCCGAGAAACGTGTACGCCGCGCTTTCGTTCACCCTCACCATGGTCCGGTGCGAAACGAGAAAGAAGAGCGCCAGGGCCAAGGCCGTCATGATCGCGACGACCTTCAGGCGTCGGCGCGAGATCTCCCGCGCCGCCCACGCGACGAAGAACGCCGCGAGAAGGATCAGGATCGGAACGGCGGGAAGACGGTAGCGCGTGTTGACGAAGAAGAGGAGGACCGAGAGAATCGCGCACCCAAGGAAGAGCGAGACGACGCTCCGGTTCCTGCCGCTCCGAAAAAGCACGACGAGCCCGCAGACGCCGAGCGGCGCGATGACGGCGAAGGGCAGGAACAGGAACGCGAGAACGGGGCACGACTTCTCATAGAAGATGACGTTCGGCACGTCGGGTACCTCGACCCCGTTGAAAAAGATGAGGAGCTTTTTCCCGACGAGGCCAAACCACCGCGTCGGGTCGCGTCCGATCTCGCCGAAAGCCTTGCGGAGATAATACCCGGACACTTCCGGCTGCGTCATGGCGCGGCCGGTTTCCGCCTCGGCGTTCAGCTTCGCATCCTCGATCATGCCGCGCATATCCGCCCGCATATCGGCGGGCGGCTGAAAAACGCCGGGGCTTCCCGCCCGGTTTCCGATGTAGAAATTGATGCCCCCGTGGGCGGATACGGGAACGACCCGTCCGGAGAGCGCCGCGCCGTAAACGATCGGGGGCGCGAGGAACAGCGCCGCTCCGGCGAGACAGCTCAGGGCGGGAATCATGCCTCTCCGTTTCCGAGGGTTTCTCAGCAGTATCCAGATCGGAACGGCCACGACGAGGAGCAGGAAGAAGTTCGGCCTGCCGAGGGCGCCGGCCCCAAGGAGCGCGCCGAGCAGAAGACCCGAAACCCACTGTGGAATCCGCCGTGCCCGAAGACGTATCGGCCGATCCCCTCTCAGATCCTCGTCGAGAGCCAGCGCGAGCATGAAGGAAGCGGCGACGAGAAACACCTCGAGGGCCGTCGCGATGATCGTGCCTTCATACAGGACGAACTGCCGGTAGAGGAGCGTCATCGCCGCCGCCGCGAACGCCGTTACCGCCCCGGACGGTTTCCCCTTTCTCGGACCTTCGACCAGTCTCGCGCCCGCTGCGTACACGAGCGCGATGGTGAAGAGACCGAGCGCGAACTGCACGATACGGGGCGCCGGCAGCCCCGCGCCGAAGAGCTTGAAAACGACGACGAGAAACGCGGGATACAGCGGGTTGAAATCGAGGGCGCCCGCCGGCGGCGCGCCTCCCTCCGAAATGGCGCGGGCGAGATCGTAGTAGAATCGCGAATCGAGCGAGAGAACGCCGCCGAACTCGGATCTCTCGAGCTGAACGAGGAAAACCAGCCGAACGACGAGCCCCGCGGCCACAATCGCCGCGAGCGCGATCGCGGGATGAATTCTTTTTTTCAGCGGCTCGTTTCTCGCCATGAACTCTCGTTGCTCCGTTCGATTATATTATGTGCCGTCAGACCCGCATCTCTTCGACCCAGGTAAATTGATGAAAGGGAGAATAGAGCCGGCTCCCTGCAGCGCCGACAGGGATGCGATGGTTGCCTACCATTCGCTTCTTTTCGCCAGTATCGATGATCTGCTCCCCGCGCTACGCGCCGTTCCGGAAGGCAAGCCGCGCGAGATCGGGCACCTCGCCGCGGATTCTCTCTCCTGAAGATGGTCGATTGTATCAGACTCCTCGTGTCCAAAGCAACGGCTGCAGAACCGCCGACCGCGGGAAATTGCCTTGACTGCAGCGCATTGCGATGCTAATCGTAAGTTTTGTAAAACTATACGTCGCCCTATGATGAGGTGATTTTTGTGAATCCCCAGAATCGGAGCTTGGTCTCCGGCATCCTGAGTTCGGCCGGGAAATTCCCCGACCAGCCGGCGCTCGTGGTGGAAAAACAGTCGTACACGTACGGGGAGCTTCTGGGAATTGCCTCCTCCTACGCCACCGCTCTTGACGAAAGGGCGATATCCGCTGAACCGCTCCTCACGGCCGTCTTTGCGATGAGATCGCTCCCGGCGTACGCGGGGATCGTCGCGGCGCTTCTCAGGGGGCACGGATATGTTCCCCTCAACCGTTCCTATCCGGCCAACCGCACGGAGTTCATGATCAGAAAAAGCGGCTGCCGTGCGCTGATCGCCGACGAGGAGTCGTGCCGCCAGCTCGATGAAGTGCTCACGCGCATCGATTACCCGCTCCTCATCCTCCTTCCCGAGCTCGAGGATTCAGCCTTGCTGAAGACGAAGTTCCCCCTGCATATCATTCTCGGGAAGAAGGACCTTGCGCCCGGTGCGGCGTACACGCCGAAGATCCCTTCACCCGATTCAATCGCCTACATCATCTTCACCTCGGGAAGCACAGGAACACCCAAAGGGGTCATGACGTCCAACACGAACATCTGCCGTTACACCGAATACGCGGCCGACCGGGGAAGCGTGACCGAGCAGGACCGGTTCTCTCAAAGCTGCGCGACTACATTCGACGGATCGGTCTTCGACCTGTTCACGGCGTGGCTGCGAGGCGCCTGCGTGTGCAGCCCGTCGCAGAAGGAACTCCTCAACCCAGGTGCATTCATCAAGCGACATGAAATAACCGTCTGGTTCAGCGTACCCTCGCTCGCCGTATTCATGAAGCGCCTCGGCTCGCTCAAGAAGGGGAATTTTCCGAGCCTGCGCTGGAGCACGTTCGGCGGGGAGGCGCTCTCGCAGGACATCGTCACGGCATGGCGCGAGGCCGCGCCCAATTCCGAGATAGACAACGGGTACGGCCCGACCGAAACCACGTGCATGTCCGTTTACTATCGGTGGGATCCGGTCAGATCGCCGTCGGAGGTTCATGCGGGCATCGTCCCGATCGGCTACCCCAATCCGGGGATGTCGGTGCTCGTGTGCGACGAGAACCTGCGGGAAGTCGCGCCGGGAGAAAAGGGGGAGCTTCTCATGGCGGGGCCGCAGATATCGCTCGGGTACCTGAACGACCCCGCGAAAACGAAGAAAGCCTATGTTGTGCCTCCCGGCGGTAATGAGATATATTACCGGACGGGTGATCTCGTCGAGAGACCCCGGGGCAACGGCCCGATCCTCTATTTCGGGCGCGTTGATTTTCAGATCAAAGTGCTCGGGCACCGGGTCGAGCTCGGCGAGATCGAGGCCGCCATCAGGGAGGAAACGGGAATTCACGGCGTCGTCGCGCTCGGATGGCCCGTGACGCCGAACGGAGCCCAGGGAATCGAGGTGTTCATCGAAGCGGAGAACTTCGATGTCGCCGGTCTCAAGAAAAACTTGTCCGAGAGGCTTCCCGAGTTCATGGTTCCGAAGAAGTTCCACCTGATCCGGAGGATTCCACTCAATGACAATGGAAAATTCGACAGGCTCGCGCTTCAAAGAATTCTGGAGGACGTAGTATGAGCGTCGTTCGAGCAGACGAGGTGAAGGCGTTTATCGCATCGAATCTCGCGGATGCCCTCAAGGAGAATAACGTCCCCACCGATGCACTTCCCGATGATCTCGACCTCATGAAGAAGGGAATCATCGATTCGATCGGTCTCATCATGCTCATTTCGGCCATCGAGGAGCATTTCAATCTCGAGGAAGTCGATTTCGAGTATATGGACACGGAAGAGCTGACGGTCATCGGCCCGCTGTGCGCATACATCGCAGAGCGGGCGAAGCGCAAAGGCGCATGAAACGGCGAGGTACGGCGATGGTGAAGCGTCTCAGACGCTACGTGCGAGGCACGAAGAACAGGATTTTCCAGCATCTCGCCCGATTCATGCCGGGGGCGCTCACGTTTCGCGTCTGGTGCCACCGGATGCGAGGCATGAAGATCGGCAAAGGAGTCTGGCTGGGCTACGACCTTATCCTCGAAACGGAATACCCCGAACGGATCTCTCTCGGCAATAACGTCGAAATAAACATGCGGGCGACCCTGATCGGCCACTTCCGCGGCGTTCCGGTCGAGCCCAAGGGACCGGGCGAAGAAAAGATATCGATCAAGGTCGAAGACGACGTGTTCATAGGTCCGGGCGTCATCATTCTCCCGAATGTGATCATCGGACGCGGCGCGGCAATCGCGGCGGGGAGCGTCGTCACGCGGAATATTCCCCCGATGACGCTCGTGCAGGGAAACCCCGCGGCGCCGATCGCGCGATGCGGCGTCCCGCTCGTCGGCTCAACCATCAGCTACAAGGAATTCCTGAAGAAGCTCAAACCCTACAAGCCGTGAGCGGCGCCTATGAACCTCGGAATGCTGCAACGCTCGTTCCTCCGACACCATCACGTGAAGAACCGCTTTCCCTACGAAAGTCTTCTCAGGCGCGTCGACGCGCACGGCGACGCATGGAAAGCGCCGCAGCGCGAGGTCGCCGCGTGGTGGGAAGCGAGGGGCGCCGCGGAGCTCGACCTGCGCGTCACCGAACAGGGTACGCTCCGCGTCTCTTGCGCTCTCAAGGACGCCGTCGTCGAGATCGACGGAAAGGAGCTGCGGGTCCCCCCCTTCACCCATCCCGTCTCTTCGAGCATTCCCCCCGGCGCGATCGAGATCAGCTACCACTGCGCCTCGGTGGATCAGGATTTCGCGCGGGAGATATTCGGGCACCTCGGGTACGGGCACGTCGCGTCCGCGTACCTCGACGACGTCGCCGACATCAAGATGGCGGCGATCGAGCCGCTTCTCGCGCGGCTTCGCGACATGGCGAACATCCACCAGCGCTACGGCGAGGGTGAAATCGCGGGCGTTCGCGCGGCGGTCCGGACGGCGCACGAAAGCCGCGGCATCCCCGAGCTCCGCCTCTGGACGCTCCCGCAGCGGGACGGCCGCCCCTACCGCGTCTGCGTGAGCCCGCGCTTCGACGTCGACAAGGCGATCGTGAACATGCCGCTCATCCACGAGCTCGAGGGAAGATACGGCATGCGGAGCACCGCGTACCTCCGGCCGTGCGGGCCGTTCTACGGCGCTCGCGAGATCAGGCGCTCCGTGCAGGAAATCGGCGGGAACGAGATCGCGCTGCACGGCGAGTTCGTGACGACGGCAAAGCGCTTCGGGGACGAGTTCAAAGCGGCGGCAGGCGAGAAGAGACTCATCGAGTATATCACCGGCATGGAAGCGTCGGGCGTCTGCATGCACGGCGGCGAGCTGAGCAGCAATCTCTCGCAGAACACGCGGGCCGCGATCGAGGCGGCGGGCTTCAAATACGAGACGATGTACCGCAACAGCTACTTCCACCCGCTCCACCTGCCGTCCGGCATGAAGCCGATGCGCACGCTGAGCATCGGGCAGCATTTCGCCGATCTCAACGTCAAGCCGGGACCCGATTTCCGGCGGGAGCTCGAGAAATCGCTCGTCGATCGATTCGAACAGGCGGCGGCCGTGGGGGGCGTCTTCGTGCCGGTCCTGCACCCGCTCTACTTCGACCTCGTCCACTACCTGAGCCGCGCCGAGAACATCTGCCGCCTCGGCGCATTCATGCCGGGATATTTCGTGAATGTCGCACGCATGCGCCGCAATCAGAGCTATCTCAACAAGAAATAGCTTCGGGGTGCGGAATCGGGCACGAAACCAGGATTTGTCAAAGTCTCCCGGAAATGCTATAATTACTTGTAAGACAATTGATTTCAAGGAGAAGCACAATGTTGAGGAAGCTCGTCTTCGCCTTCGGCCTTCTTGCCATCACAATACCGGCCGCCGCACAGTCCCCGTTCGAGAAGATCCACGGCGACATTCTCAGGAAAATGGAGATCGCGCGGGCGCAGCGCTCTTCTCCGCTCCGACCTCTCCTCGCGCCGCAGCCGAGGCCGGGCCAGCTCCTCTATGACGTCGTCCATTACACGATCGACGTCGCGATCAATCCGACTACGTGGATCATTCAAGGAAGCGTCACGGCGAGGATCACGCCGCTCGCGGGGATGCTCGGCCTCGTCGAGATCGACGCGGACGACGCGCTCACGATATCGGGCGCGCGCAGAGCGAGCGGCGATACGCTCGAATGGGCACGTTCGACCGGCCTCATCACGATCGATCTTCCCGCGGGCGTCTTCCCGGGAGATACGGTCGACATCGAGATACTCTACAGCGGAAGTCCGGGCCTCGCGGCCGATCCCGGCCTCTTCTTCTCCAGCGCCGCCGGCTACCCGCTCATCTATTCCCTGAGCGAACCGTGGTCGGCGAGGGCCTGGTGGCCCTGCAAGGATTATCCCGACGACAAAGCCACGTTCGATCTCTATTTTTCCGTGCCGGTTCCCCTCTTCGCCGCGTCGAACGGCACGTACCTCGGGTACACCGACGTGACGCGCTGGAGCGCGCCCTACCACCGCTACCACTGGCGCGAGGACTATCCGATGACGACGTACCTCGCCTCGGTCACCGCCGCGAACTACGTGAGGATCGACGACCATTTCGTCTATGCCCCGGGAGATACGATGCCGGTGACGCATTACGTCTACCCGGCTCTCGAGGCGAAAGCGCTGATCGATTTCAATATAACGGTGCCGGCGCTCGCTTTCTTCTCCGAGACATTCGGGCTCTATCCGTTCATCGCCGAGAAGTACG
>JBAZPL010000093.1:0-9946 GCA_041648155.1 Candidatus Krumholzibacteriia bacterium | reverse complement strand
GGCCCCTGCATGCACGAGTTCGTCCTCTCGGCGCGAAACCTCAAGAAGTTCGGCATTCGCGCGACGGACGTCGTGAAGCGGCTTCTCGATTACGGGATTCACGCCCCGACGGTCTATTTCCCTCTCATTGTCGAGGAGGCACTCATGATCGAGCCCGTCGAGACGGAGAGCAAGGAAACGATCGATCGCTTCGCCGAGGTGATGGAGAAGATAGCCGGGGAGGCCGAGACGAACCCCGAGATGCTGCACGAGGCGCCCGTCACCACGCCGGTGAGGCGTCTCGACGAGGCGGCGGCGGCGCGGTGTCCCGACCTCTGCTGCTCCGGGGATCTCGAATGAGATGGAACGATGGTTGTTCCTCGATAGCGGGAGCGCGCCCGGCGCCGAGAACATGGCCCTGGACGAGCTCCTCCTCGAACGGGCCGAGCGGCAGGGAGGCGCGCCGGTTCTGCGGCTCTATTCGTTCGACCCGCCGGCGATCACGATCGGCTGGCACCAGAACGCGTCCCTGATCCTCGACGTCGACGCGTTGCGCGCGGACGGGCTCGACTGCGTGCGCCGGATCACCGGGGGCAGGGCGCTTCTCCACGAGGGGGAGCTCACGTACTGTGTCGTCGCTCCCGCGGGCTCCGTGCTGTTCGACGCGGGCGCGGGGGAGGCGTATCTGAGAATATCAGCCGCGATCTCGGCGGCGCTGCGATCGCTCGGGGTCGATGCCGAGGTCTCCCGGGGGCGCGAGCTCACGGGGCCGAAGGGAACCGCGGCTCCATGCCTTTCCTCGGTGACGCGCTACGAGCTCGTCGTCAGGGGAAAGAAGATCGCGGGAAGCGCGCAGCGAAAGACCTCCGTCGCGTTTCTCCAGCACGGCTCGATCCTCATGAGAAGCGGGAGCGAGCGCATCGCGAGATACCTCCGCGCCTCGCCCGATGCCCTCGAAAGCCGCATCACGAGCGTATCGGCCGAGCTCGGCCGTCCGGTCCGCGGGGAGGATCTCAGCATGAGCATCGCGGCCGCGTTCTCGGGAATGTTCGATATCGAATGGGAGCCGCTCCGTCTTTCGGAACGGGACGAGGCGGAGATCGTCGGGCGCGCGCTCGCGAAGCGGCGGGAAGCGCTCTCGCGGATCGCCGGGGAGGTTTGTCCTCCATGAGGGGATTTCTCGCGCGGCGCCTCATTCAGTCTCTCGTTTTGCTCTTCATCGTGCTCACGATCACGTTCTTTCTTCTCCGGCTCGCGCCGGGCGACCCGATGTCCCGCTACTACAACCCGGATTTCAGCCCCGAGACGGTCCGAAGCATCCGGGAAAGCCTCGGGCTCGACAAACCTCTCGCCGAACAGTACTTCAGATGGATCGGCAGTTTCGTGCGGGGGGATTTCGGCGTGAGCCTCCGGTACCGGCGGCCGGTGCGGGACCTCCTCGCCGAGGCGATACCGAACACGCTCCGCCTCACCGTAACCGCTCTCGCGCTCCATCTCATTCTCGGGATATTTCTCGGCGTTCTCTCGGCGGCGAAGAGGCATTCCCCGTTCGACCGGGTGAATACGGTCGCCGCGCTCTTCATCTATTCGATACCCTCGTTCTGGCTCGCCCTCATGCTCATCCTCGTGTTCTCCCTGAAGCTCGGGGTTCTGCCGTCGTCCCATATGCAGTCGCTCGACACAGAGGGGTTCTCGGCGCTCTCCCTCGCGCTCGATCGGGCGAGGCACCTCGTGCTTCCGGCGTTCGTCCTCGGCATCGCCTCCGCGGCGAGCACGGCGAGGTATATGCGCGGCTCGATGCTCGACGCCCTTCGCGAGGATTACATCCGGACGGCGCGCGCGAAGGGGCTGCCGGAATCCCGCGTCTTTCTCAAACACGCGTTCAAGAACGCGGCGCTGCCCGTCGTGACGATCGTGGGGCTGAGCCTCCCGTTTCTCTTCGGCGGCGCCGTCGTGGTGGAGACGATATTCTCGTGGCCGGGCATGGGACGGCTCGCGGTGGATGCGATCTATGCGCGGGACTATCCGACCATACTCGCCATCAACTTCACGGTCGCGGCGATCGTTATTCTCGGGAACCTTCTGACCGACGTCGCATACGGGCTTCTCGATCCGCGGATCGCCTTCGCGGGCGGGAAGAAAGGCTGAGCGAAACGTGCGTACGCTTGAAGGGGCGGCATGAGCATGAACGGCGACGAACGCTCGATCGCGGCGGCGCCGCGGTCGCTCTGGTCGCAGGGCTGGGCGCGGTTTCGCCGGAGCCGGTTCGGCATGGCGGGGGCGCTGATCGTGCTTTCGCTCTACCTCGTCGCGGTCATCGCTCCGCTTCTCACGCCCTACGATCCGATCGCGCAGGGGGACGTGCCGAGGATGCGCTATGTGCCGCCGTGCAGGGAGCATCCTCTCGGGACGGACAAATTCGGGAGGGACGTGTTCGCCCGGGTCGTGTACGGCTCGCGCATCTCGCTCACGATAGGACTCCTCGCGGCCGCGATCACGGTTCTCCTCGGCTCAATCGTGGGCGCGGCGGCGGGGTATTTCGGCGGCGCCGCCGACGCGATTCTCATGCGGATCGTCGATGCGTTGCTCTCGATACCGCGGCTCTTTCTGCTCCTCACCTGCGTCGCGCTCTTCTCGGGATCCATCTGGCTCATCGTCATCCTTCTCGGTGCGACCGGCTGGATGGCGACCGCCCGCCTCGTGCGCGCGCAGGTTCTCTCCCTCAGGAATCTCGATTACGTGAAGGCCGCGGAGGCGCTCGGCGCGGGGGGAAGGGGCGTTATCTGGCGGCATCTCATTCCGAACACGCTCGGCGTCATCATCGTCGCGGCGACGCTGCGGATCGGGGGGATCATTCTCGCCGAGGCTTCCCTCGGCTTTCTCGGGCTCGGCGTGCCGCCGCCGGCGCCGAGCTGGGGACAGATGGTTTTCGAGGGCCGCGAGGCGCTCATGAGCGCCTGGTGGCTTTCGACCTTTCCAGGAATCGCGATTGCTGTTACCGTGATCGGGTTCAACCTTCTCGGCGACGCCCTGAAGGATGCATTCGATCCGAGGCAGATTGCATGACGCGGAGAACGGGAATGCGGACGCTCGCGTGCGCCGCTCGAGCCTGACGATATGGAAACGCTGCTCAAACTGGACAATCTCCGGACGGTCTTCGAGACCGCGGAAGGTACTGCGCGCGTCGTCGACGGCGTGAGCTTCGAGATCGCGCCCGCCGAGGCGGTGGGGCTCGTCGGCGAATCGGGCTGCGGGAAAAGCGTGACGGCGCTTTCGATCATGCGCCTCGTCTCTTTCCCCCCCGGCCGGATCGACGGGGGCTCGATCCTGTTCGAGGGGCATGATCTCCTCGCGCTTCCCGAGAAGGAGATGCGGCGGGTGCGCGGCAACAAGATATCGATTGTTTTCCAGGAACCCCTCACGAGCCTCAATCCCGTTTTTACATGCGGGGAGCAGGTGCGCGAAGCGATCGCTCTCCATCAGAAACTCTCACGGTCCGATTCGAAGGCGAAGGCGATCGAGATGCTCCGGCTCGTGCGGATTCCCGATCCGGAAAAGCGCTACGGCGCCTACCCGCACCAGATGAGCGGCGGGATGCGCCAACGCGTGATGATCGCGATGGCCCTGAGCTGCGAGCCCCGGCTCCTCCTCGCGGACGAGCCGACGAGCGCCCTCGACGTCTCGGTGCAGGGGCAGATCATCGAGCTCCTCCGCGAGCTCCAGGAGCGCATGCATATGGCGGTGCTCCTCATCACGCACGACCTCGCCGTCGTCGCCCAGATGGCGAGCCGCGTCCTCGTGATGTACGCGGGGGTGATCGTCGAGGAGGCGCCGGTCGGCTCGCTCTTCGAGAAGCCCGCGCATCCGTACACGGAAGGTCTCCTCGGCTCGATCGCGCGTCTCGGGCGCCCCGGCGGGAGGCTCGCGACGATTCCGGGAAACGTGCCCGATCCGTTCAGACTTCCGCCGGGCTGCCGGTTCAGCGACCGGTGTCCGAAGAGATTCGAGAAATGCTTCGCGGCTGAGCCGCCGCTCATCGACGTTTCGCCGGGGCGCCGCGCGCGCTGCTGGCTGTGCGGAGGATGAGGATGGAGATTTTCAAGGCGCAGGAGATACGAAAATATTACCGCTCGTCGGCGGGGCTCTTCTTCGGGAGCGGCGCCGTCGTGAAGGCGGTCGACGGCGTCGATCTCGCGCTCGAGAAGGGTACGACTCTGGGGCTCGTCGGCGAGTCCGGCTGCGGCAAGAGCACGCTCGCGCGCGTCCTCATCCGCCTCGAAGAGCCGACGGGGGGGAGCATCCGTCTCGGGGGGGAGGATTTCCTCGCTCTCAGGGGGAAGGATCTGCGCGCGGCGCGGCGCAGGATACAGATGGTGTTCCAGGACCCCTATTCCTCCCTCAATCCGCGCCTCAGCGTGGGGAGCACGATCGCGGAAGGGATACGGATACACAAGCTCGCCAGGGGCGCCGAGGTGAAGGAGCGCGTCGCGAAGCTCCTCCGCAAGGTCGGGCTTCCCTCCTCGGCGGCTTCGAAATACCCGCACGAATTTTCGGGAGGCCAGCGGCAGCGCATCGGCATCGCGCGTTCGCTCGCCGTCGAGCCCGAGGTGCTCATCGCGGACGAGCCCGTCTCCGCCCTCGACGTCTCGATACGGGCGCAGATCATCAATCTCCTGAAGGATCTTCAGAAGGACATGGGGCTCACGTACCTTTTCATCGCGCACGACCTCGGGATCGTGGAGCACATGAGCGACGCGGTCGCCGTGATGTACTGCGGAAAGATCGTCGAGCAGTCGCCGACGAGGGAGCTGTTCAGGGAGCCGCTCCATCCCTACACGCAGGGGCTCATCGCCTCCGTTCCCGTCGCCGATCCGTTCGGCGCGCGGGTCCGGGCGGCCATTCCGGGAGACGTTCCGAGCCCCGTGAATATCCCTCCCGGCTGCGCCTTCAATCCGCGCTGTCCGCGTGCGATGGACATCTGCCGCGTCGAGAAGCCCGAGCTCGTTCCGGCTCGTCCCGGGCGGGCGGTGCGGTGCTGGCTCCATCAGGCGCACGGCGCGCTCGCCTGATCGGGTCACGGCGAGCGCCGCGAAACCGGCGGCTTTTCATTTGACACGCGGCGATTCCTGCTCTAGATTATTGAAGTTTAGTGGGTAAATTATGCCCATTCCGTATATCAGATTGTGATCATATCAATTCACGAGCACGCATGCACATCTCTTCGCAGGAGCAGCCGATGATCGAGGAGCATCTGGGTCTCATCCGCTCGAAGGAAGCCGAATCGAGAGAACGCATCGCGGGAGCCGAGGCTAGGGCCGCCGAGCTCGCCGAGAAGGAGCGCGAAAGCGCGGGGAACCTTCTCGACGAAGAAAGGCTGAAAGCGGCCGAGCTCGAGCGCTCGCTCCTCGCCGCCGCGCGGCGGAACGCCGATGAGAAAGTATCGGTGCTCCGCGCCGAGAACGCCAAGAGACTCGCCGGGCTCGCCGTCCTCGCCAAGAAAAGCTACGGAAAAGCGATCGATATGATTTTGAAGGAGTTTCGCGAGGGCGCCTAGCATCGTCGGTACACGTTGCGTCTATCGGGAAGTTTGGGAGAGGATCGGATGGCCGTCGGCCGAATGCTGAAAGTCCAGCTCATCGTCCACGCCGCGGTGAAAGACGAGGTCACGGCTTTTCTGCGCGAGGCGGGAGTCGTCGAGGTTACGGACGTCTCGCTTGAGGGGTTCCGGGGAGGAATCGACGAGGAGGAGACAGGACGGCTCGCGCGGCTCGCCGATAAGGCCGATTCGGCGATCCGGTTTCTCGATCCTTACATCAAAAAACTATCCCTCGCCGAGCGGCTGCGCAGCGGCCCGCTGTGGATCTCTCCGGCGGACGTCGAGAAGGCGCTCTCCGCGATCGACGTCGAAAGCGTCGCGCTCCGCTGCGCCGACTTCGAGAGCTCGATGCGGAAGTGCCGGGACGAGCTCGCCTGGAGCAGGGATCTCGTGCGCGAGCTCGAGCCGTGGCGAGCAATTGCGAGCCCTCTCGAATCCCTTTCCACCGCGCGATACGGCCTTCAGTTCTGGACATTTCCCGAAAAGGTTTTCGATGCCGCGCTCGTGCAGGCGTATGAGACGCATCCGTTCATCCACCATGAGGCGGTCGCCCGCGCGGGGGGAAAGGTGTATGCCGGCGTCATCACGCCGCGCGGCGAGGCCGAAGCCGTGGCGGAGCTTCTCAAGAAGGCCGGAGCGGTCCGGAACGCCTTCGAGGGGCTTTCCGGCACGCCGGCGGATATCATAGAGGAGCAGAAAAACGGCTGGGCCGCGCTCGAGGCGAAGATCGCCCGGATCGAGGGAGAAGCGCGCGAGCTCTCGCGCGTACGGCCCGAGCTTCTGGTGCTTTCCGATCACTTCCGCGAACAGCAGGGGCTTCTCGAGATCGAGCGGCATTTCCACCGCACGGAGCGCACGTTTGTACTCGAGGGTTGGATGCAGGCGATCGACAAACGCAGAATCGAAAAGCAGCTCGCGAAACGATGGAGCGAGATCGATTTTCTCACGCGACCGCCGCGGGAAGGAGAGGATCCGCCGGTCCAGCTCGAGAACAGGCGAGGCGTTCAGCCGTTCGAATTCATCATGACCCTGTACGGGAGGCCGCTCTACGGCGAGGTCGATCCGACGCCGCTCCTCGCGCCTTTCTTCGTCGTGTTCTTTGCGATGTGCATGAGCGACGCCGGGTACGGCCTCGTGCTCGGAGCGCTCTGCGCCTTTTTCCTGTTCAAGTTCAAGATACAGGGAGGGATGCGGCAGCTCCTCATGGTGCTTTTCGTCGGTTCGATCTTCACGCTGTTCGTCGGGGTCGCAACCGGCGGCTATTTCGGCATCGACGCGAAGGTGCTCCCCGCGTCGCTCACGAAGCTCATACTCATCAATCCGCTCGAGGAGCCGATGAAGATGCTCAATATCGCGTTCCTCGTCGGGTTCGTGCATATTCTTTTCGGCATCGGCGTGCGAATGGTCGTCAATTTCCGCGCCGGCCTGTGGACCGACGCCGTCTTCGACGATCTCTGCTGGATCATTTTCCTCATTGCGCTCGGCCCGCTCGGATATGCGTTCGTTCTCGGCGCCACCGTGCCGGCGCCGATCCTTTTCTGGTGCGGCCGCGCCGCGCTCGTCCTCACGGCCGTCCTGTTCGTCGCCGGGGCCCGCAAGGAGAAGAACAAGCTCGTCGGGGGCTTCAAGAGCCTCCTCAAGTTCTACAGCATCACCGGATATTTTTCGGACGTGCTCTCGTATGCCCGTCTCCTCGCGCTCGGGCTCGCCGCAGCCGCGATCGGCATCGCGATCAATCAAATCGCCGGGATGGTGAAAGGTCTCCCGTTCTACACGGGCTACGTCGCCGCCGTCGTCGTTCTCATACTCGGCCACGCCTTCAACCTCGCGGTGAACGTGCTCGGTGCTTTCGTCCACTCGGCGCGGCTTCAATACCTCGAGTTTTTCAACAAGTTCTTCACGGGGGGCGGGCGGGAGTTCCGCCCCTTCAGGAGCGAACGTCGTTACACGATCGTCAGGGAAGCGGGAACCAAGATCTAACGGAAGGAGAACAGTATGCTCGGTTTCATGCTCGTGCTCTTCGGAGCGGCACTCGCCGCGGGACTCGCGGGGACCGGTTCGGCGGTCGGCTGCGGCATCGTCGGTATGGCGGCGAGCGGCGTCGTGAGCGAGGACCCGAGCAAGTTCGGGCGCCTGCTCCTGCTCCAGGCCCTGCCCGGGACGCAAGGCATCTACGGGATGGTGGCCCTCTTCATGATCATCAACAAGGTCGTCGGGTGGGGTGTGCCGCTCAATCAGATCCCGGTCCGGACGGGGCTCGAGATCCTCGCGGCCGCGCTTCCGATCGCGATCGCCGGTTTCTCGTCCGGAATCTATCAGGGCAAGGTCTGCGCAGCCGCGTGCAGTCTCACGGCGAAGCGCCCGAACGAAGTCGGCAAGGGCCTCGTGTTCGGCGTGGTCATCGAGACCTACGCGGTGCTCGGCCTTCTTGCCACACTCCTTCTCCTGCAGCGGGTCGCCCTGTAGGGCCGATGTCGTGACCGACAGGAAGGCGTCATGTCGATCGAGAACATATTGAAGAAGATCGAAGAAGAGACCGAGGCGGCGGCCGCGGAGATCCTCCGCGCGGCCGGGACTCGGGCCGCCTCCGTCCGCGAGGAGGGACAACGCGACGGCGCGAAGCTTCGCGAGGAGCTCAAGGGCCGCGCGCGCGCGAAAGCGTCCGACGAGGAGCGGCGGCTCGTCGTCGGCGAGGAGCTCGAGCTCCGGAAGGCCTCTCTCGAGCGCAAGCGCGAAATCCTCGGCGAGGTCTACGCGGAGGCGCGGAAGCGGATCGAGAATCTCCCGCGGGACGAGTATCTCAAACTCATGTCGGCGTTCATCCTGAAAAGCGCGATCTCGGGAAAAGAGGAGATCGTCGTTCCCGCCGCGCAGCGGAGCATGTTCGCGGGAGATTTTGTCGAGTCCCTGAACCGGGCGCGAGGGGTGGGCGCGGCGTTCTCCATCGCCGGGACCCCGGGAGATTTCGCGTGGGGGGTCATTTTGCGCGAGGGACAGCGCCGGGTCGATCTCACATTGGGAGTCATTTTCGGGCAGCTTACGGCGCGCGTCGAGTCTGCGGTAGCCGGCGTCCTGTTTCCCGACTGAGAGGAAACCGTTTGGCAGAGGATTATACCTATATTGTCGCCCGCCTTCGTTCGATCGAAGCGCTCCAGCCCGAGCGGGCGTGGTTCGATCGTCTCGCGCGCGCTCCCGGCGAGAACCTTCTCGGCGCGCTCAGGGAGTATTTTCACGGATTCGAGGCCGTGAGCTCCCCGGCGGAATTCGAGCGCGCGCTCGAAGCCGAAAAACGCTCGCTCCTCGAGCTCGTCACGGGGCTTCTCCAGGATGAGCGGCCGAGGCAATTCATCCGGTCCGGGTATGACTTCGACAATTGCACGCACGCATGGAAGGCCGCGAAGCTCGGCGCGATCGGCGCGCTTACGCCGTTCGGTTTCTTCGCTCCGCGCGACGTCGAGGAAACGGTGGCGGGGAAGGCCAGGGGCATTCTTTCCCCGCGCCTCGAAGCGCATCTTGCCGCTCTCGACGCGCGATACGAGGAGACGAAGAGCCTCGCCGCGTGCGAATATGCGGGGGAGGCCGCGAAATGGCGTTTTCTCTTCGAGATAGCGCCCGGGGTGGAAGCGGCGGCGTACCTCAGGTGCAAGGTCGATCTGATCAATATCAAGAATTGCATCCGTCTCCGGCGATCGGCGCTCCGCACGGAAGCGCTCGATACGGTCTGGATCGAAGGGGGCGACATCGAGGCGATGCGGTTCAGGAGCTTCGTTCGCGAGGGGGAGGAGGAACTGCTCTCTTTTCTCGCGACGAGCGTTCACGCGAGGCTCATACGCCTCGGCCTCTCCAGAGACGTGGCGCTCTGGAAGATCGATCCGATCATGCGCCGGGCGTTCATGGAATTCCTGGGGGAGAGCCGCTATCGATTCTTCGATTTCTCCCCCGTGCTCTACCATATCGAGCTCAGGGAGCGCGATTTCGAGATCGTGCGGAGAATCGTGACGAGCAGGCTCAACCGGTTGAGCGAGGAGACGATGCTCGAGCGATTGGGTGTGTGTCTGTCTTCGTGACGGAAAGGGAGCTTCCGGCGTGGCGAAGAACATCGCGGTTATAGGGAATTCGGATTCGATCGAATATTTTCGCGTGCTCGGTTGCGAAACGTACGAAACGAAAGACGGCGCTCTCACCAAGGAGCAGTTCGACGAAGTCGTGAAACGCAGATTCAAGATCATTCTCGTCACCGAGGAGGTCTTTCACGAGTACCGGGAGATCATTCGGCGGAGAACGCTCCGCATGTTCCCCGTGGTGACGATCATTCCCGACGTCAGGAGCGCCGCGTGGACGAAGGATGGGCCCGTATCGAGCGGGGTTGCC
>JBAZPL010000092.1:0-9959 GCA_041648155.1 Candidatus Krumholzibacteriia bacterium | reverse complement strand
GCGAGGATGGAGCTCTCGCGCGACCTCTACTACGGCGCCCGCTACGGCGAGGCTCTTGCCAATCTCGACAAGCTCGTCAAGGACGCATCCGACCGCGACTATTACCTCCTCCTTCTCGAACGGGGCAAGGTAAACTTCGCGGCCGGCAGGTACGATTCCGCGATCGTCGATCTCCAGGCGGCGGAGCGGCGGTTCCTCGACATCGAAGCCACAACCTCGGTCGCTGGGGCATTCAAGAGCATGCTCGTCAATCCGACCATGGGCGAGTACGAGAGCGAAGCGCACGAGAAGATAATGATCGGCTCGTACCTGCTCCTCGCATACTGGCTCAAAGGCGATTCGGAAGGGGCGTTCGTCGAGCGCAATCGCCTCGTCGGAAGGCTCAAGCAATATACCGACGGGCTCTCGGAGAAGGATCGCGCGGTCCTCGACGTGCCCTTCGCCCGCTACCTCGCCGCCGTGCTGTACGAGATCGAGGGGCGCGCGGACGACGCGAGGATCGAGTACGAGGCGATCGCGAAAGTTATGCCCGACGCGGTCCCCGAGGTCCTCGACCCGAACCTCAGGGAACTCGTCGTCTTCGCCGAGATCGGCCGTGCGCCGGTCAAGGTTTCGACCGAGATCCGGGGCTACCTGCAGAAGGACGGCGGCGGGCTCATGGGTTTCTTCTATCTGCCCGGGGACTCGGCGCCGCAGATGTTCGCGCTCGCCGGGCTGGGCGACCTCGCGCTCGACAAGCCCGGCGTGCTCTTCACGTTCGCCTTTCCGCGATGCATCAGACAGGAACGGGTCGTCCGACACGGCAGACTCGTGATCGACGGCCTGGAGGCGGGCGAACTGGCGCCGCTCGACGATCTCGAAGCAACCGCGTACGCCGCGTACGAGAAGGATCTCGGCGCGACGCTCATCAAAGCGGCGTTCAGGACCTATCTCAAAACGGTCGCCCAGACGAAGCTGGCGGATAAGGACGACGCAAAGGGCGTCGCGTTCAACATACTCGGCAAGGTGCTCGCCGCCGTCGATCGCGCCGACACGCGCTCGTGGCAGACGCTTCCGGCCGAGATCGCGTTCTACAGGATGGAGTGCCCTCCCGGAGAGCATACGATCCAGATTAGGTATTTCGGGGAACGAGGCGAGCTCGTCGGCGCCTCGAACACCGTCGAACTATCGACGCGGGCGGACTCGAAGAATATTATTTTTATACCGGGATTCTGATCCGCTCTCGCCGGCCCGAACCCTATTTTTGCAGTTTCTTGAGGATCTCCGCCGCCTTCGGCGCCATGGTCTCGTTCAGCCTGACGATCCTCTCGAGCGTCTCGCGGGTTCGCATGGTGTCCCCCTGCGCGGAATAGGCGTGGGCGAGGTACCAGGCGCATTTCTCCTCGTTAGGATTTTCCCGCGATTCCGCTTCGAGATAGGGAGCGGCCCGGTCCGGGCGGCCGCGATAGAACTCGGCGAGGCCGAGATAGAAGCGAAGATCCTCGGGATAGGATTTCACCTTTCCCTCGCGAATCTGCACGCTCCAGTAGAAATGCACTTTTGTGAGGATGCGGGCCGCCGCTTCGTAATCCTTCCTTCCGAAGCCGCGGAGGGCGTCGTTCATCAGCGAATCCGAAGCGGGGAAGCCTGTCGAATAATGCTTCATCGCGAGCGGCGGATCGACCGGGGGGATCCCGGCGACGTCCGGCTTATTCTCTTTGAGCACGGGGATGAGGATCGCGAGCAGTATGATGATCATTCCCACCGGCATCAAGCGGGGGATGTAGGTAGGCTTGAGCCGCCATGGCTTTTTCCCGCTCGTCTTCGCTTCCCTATTCATCGGCCGCTCCTCTATTTGACATAGGTGATTCATAGTATATGAAGCGGTCCGGTGCAATAGGCAAGCGAAAGCGAGCGCGTTCCGGGGCCTTTTTGCCTTGCGGCCGCCATGGTTCTCTGATAGTTTTCCCGTGTCATGAAAGCCATTTGCACGAATCGGAAGGCGCGCCACGACTACAACATCGTCGAGACGATGGAAACGGGGATCGTGCTTGTCGGCACGGAGGTCAAGTCGCTTCGCGACGGCCAGGCGAACCTCAAGGATTCCTATGCGAGCGTCGACCGGGGAGAGCTCTGGCTCCACAACGTGCATATCAGCCCGTATTCGAAGGGCAACCGCAACAACCACGATCCGACGAGGAAGCGGAAGCTCCTCGCGCACGACAAAGAAATTCACCGGCTCACCGTGCGCGTTCAGGAGAAGGGTTTTACGCTCGTGCCGCTCAAACTCTATTTCAACGACGCGGGCAAGGTTAAGGTCGAGCTCGGTCTCGCGAAGGGCAAGCGCGAGATCGACAAGCGCCGCGTGATCGCGGAGCGCGAAGCCGAGCGCGATTTGAGACGCGAGATCAAGGAGCGTGAACGCAAGAGATGACCGACCGGCCGGCGATATTCTCGCTTCTGCTGCTCGCCGCGTTTGCGGCGCTTCCGTGCGCCCCGCGGTCGGCTGCTGCCGCGGCGGCCGCGAAGAGCCTCGGCGTCGTCTACGCCGACGGCCGCGATACGGAGGACGTTCCGCTCGCGAGCATCGAGAAGGACTCGGACGAGCTCTTTATCTCCGCGTACGACCTCGCCCGCATCTTCAAAGCGACCAAGTTCTGGAACGCGGGCAACCGCAAGCTCGTCCTGCGCATCGGCAACCACCGCTACATGTTCACGATAGACGCGCGCGTGGTCGTCGTGGACGAAGCGCCCGTTCTTCTCAGGTTGAACGTCCGCTACGACCAGGGCGCGATCATGATTCCTCTCGAATTCATCACCGGCGTCCTCGCCCCGCGCATGGCCGAAAAGATCTCGCTCGATCCGGGCCGGCTCCTTCTCTCGATCGGCTCGCCCGAATACAACGTGACCGCCATCGAGATCCTCGACGACAAGGACGGCACCCGCGCCGTCCTCAAGCTCACGGAAGAGCTCCTCTATCATATCGACAGCGAAACTCCCGGAATCCTCCGCCTCAAGATCTACGGAGGCAGGCTCGACCCGCTCGGATTCACCCTGAGCGAGGGGAAGGGGCTCCTCAACCGGGTGAGAGCCGAGCAGATGGAGCATGACGCGTACCTTTTCTTCGACGTGAAGAAAACCGTCCGGCGGTATCGCGTCGAATTCGAAACCGCCGGCGCGCCGGAAGGAGCCGCGGTCGAAGGCGGCGCTCCGAGGAAGCTCGTCCTCTTCCTCGAGCGCGGCAAGCTGCCCGAGATACCCGAAGTCGATTTCGCGGGCAAGAAGATGGTTGAGATGCTCGACGAGGGGGCGAAACGGAAGATCATCGAGCCCGTGCGCACGATCGCGCTCGATCCCGGACACGGCGGTCCCGATATCGGGAAGATCGGGCCCTCGGGCGCCAGGGAGAAGGACCTGAATCTCCAGATCGCGCTCATGCTCAGGGATCGCCTCGCGGAGGAGCTCGGGATCGCCGTCGTGATGACGAGAACGGAGGACATCCTCGTTCCGTTCGACCGGCGTGTCGAGACGGCGAACGCCGCGGGCGCCCAGCTCTTCATCAGCATACACTGCAACGGCTGGTTCACGAGCGACGCGGAGGGGTTCGAGGTCATTTTCCTCGCGCCCGCCCGGACGGAGGATGAGGCGCGGCTTGCCCGCGATGAAAACGCCTCCGCCGCGTACGAAGATCAGGCTGCCGGCGGCGAAGGAGGAAACGACATCGATTTCATTCTCTGGGACGTCGTTCAGAACGAATACCTCAACGAGAGCAGCGATCTCGCCGAGATGATCCAGCGCGAGATGAGCAATACGCTCGGCATAAGGAATCGCGGCGTCAAGCAAACGGGTCTCCGCGTGCTCAAGGGGCTCGCGATGCCGGGCGTGCTCATCGAGACGGCGTTTCTGTCGAATCCGAAGGAAGAAAAGCTTCTTCTCGGCGCCGAGTTCCGGGACAAGATCGTCGAGGGGACCATCGAAGCGGTGCGCAAGTTTCAGAGCCGCTATGACGAGACCCGGGCGAAGCCGACTATCGAGTGACCGGGACGCCGGCCCGGGATCAGGCGTTCGGAAAGGGGGAATCGGTACGAATATCGGCAGGAAGATACTGGTCGCGCTCGCGATCCTTGCCGTGATCGTCGCCGCCATTTACCTCGTCCCCCGCCTGACGATGAAGGGGCCGGCCGAGGTCGAGAAGGTGAGCGAGGAAATGCGCGCCGTGACGATCTTCTTCGGCAACGAGGGAGCCGACGGGTTCGTTTCCGAAACGCGCGAGGTGCCCGCCGCCGGGAGCTTCGAGGAGCAGGTCAAGCTCGTGCTGGGGGAGCTCATCAAGGGGTCGCGCGATTCGAAGAAGATCAGCGCGATTCCTCCGGGCACGGAGCTGATCCAGGTCTTCTGGGTCGAGGACACCCAGACGCTTCTGCTCGATTTCAACGGGGCGTTCACGTCGAACCACCCCGGCGGAAGCACGGGGGAGTACTACACGATCACGAACATCGTCAAGACGGTGTCGGCCAATTTCCCGCAAGCGGCCCGGATTCAATTTCTGATCGAGGGGAGCACGGTGGAGTCGATCGCCGGGCATTACGCGGTCGACAAGCCGATCGACGTGAAAAAGTGGCGGTGAGGACGGCTCCCGGCCGCGCCGCTCAGCGATACGTTCGCGGGTAGGGAAAGGTTTACATGCACGGCGATGCACGCAAGGCGATCGGCGTTTTCGATTCGGGAATCGGCGGACTCACGGTCGTGCACGAGCTCACGATGCGTCTTCCCAACGAGGAAATTGTGTACCTCGGAGACACGGCGCGCCTTCCCTACGGAACGAAGAGCCCCGAGACGGTGCTCCGTTTCCTGCGCGAGAACCTCGCGTTTCTCAAGCGCAAGAACGTCAAGATGATCGTTGTCGCGTGCAACACCGCCTCCTCCGTCGCGCTCCCGAAGCTCCTCGAGGAGGAGCGCATTCCGCTCGTCGGCGTGCTCCTTCCGGGCGCTCGCGCCGCGGCGCGCACGACGCGGACGAAGCGCGTCGGCGTCATCGGCACGACGGCGACGATCCGTTCCGGCGGGTACGAAGACGCCCTCTACGAGCTCGATCCCGCGATCAAGATCTGGTCGCGCGCCTGCCCGCTCTTCGTCCCCCTCGTCGAGGAGGGTTGGCACGAGGACGAGATCACCAGTCTCACCGCGCGGCGTTACCTCGATTCCCTTTCGGGATTCGACGCCGACACCCTCGTTCTCGGCTGCACGCACTATCCCCTCATCAAGAACGTCATAGCGAAGGTCGTCGGGGAGAAAGTGACGCTCGTCGATTCGGCGCACGAGACCGCCGCCGAGGTCGAACGCATTCTCGTGAAGAACGATCTCCGGAGCGATCGCGATCGTCCCGGAAGCATCACGGTGTACGTGACCGACATTCCGTACCTCTTCAAGGAGGTGGGGGAGCGGTTCCTCAGGCGGGAGATGGAGCGCGTCGAGCGGATCGATCTCGAGACGGTGCTCGTGAACGGGAGCGGGAAGTGAGCCTCAGGATCGTGCTCGCGACGCGGAACCGGGGCAAGATCCGCGAGATTCGCGCGATTCTCGCCGGTCTCGACGTCGAGCTCCTTGATTCGCTTGATTTCCCTCCCTTCGCCGAGCCGGCCGAGGACGGGGACACATTCCTCGAGAACGCCATCGCGAAGGCGAAGGAGGTGCACCGGGCTACGGGGTACCCCGCCCTCGCGGACGATTCGGGGCTCGAGGTCGACGCGCTCGGCGGCGCCCCCGGCGTGCGCTCCGCGCGCTACGGCGGCTCGGGGCTCACCGACGACGGCCGCTGCGCGAAGCTCATCGAGGAGCTTCGCGGCGTGCGGGACGAAGAAAGAGGCGCGCGGTTCCATTGCGCCGCCGTCCTCTATCCGGCGCCCGGCGCCGCGCGCAAGGGTCTCGCCGCGGAAGGTTTTCTCTACGGCCGGATCGTCCGGTCTCCGCGGGGAAACAACGGCTTCGGTTACGATCCGGTGTTCCTCGTGCCCGAACGGGGGATGACGCTCGCCGAGATGGATCCCGGCGAGAAAAATACGATGAGTCATCGCTACCGCGCGTTCATCGAGCTGAAACATGTGCTCATGCGCGACTGCGGCATCGCTGAAAAACGCTGAATCCGAGGAGGAATCGAATTGCTCGAGCTTTTCGGCATCACGAAACGATACGACGGTATAACGGCCGTCGACGCGCTCTCGCTGCGCATCGAGCCCGGCGGGATCTTCGGGCTTCTCGGCCCGAACGGCGCGGGAAAGACGACGACGATCCGGATGATCATGGGGGTTATCGAGCCCGACGAGGGGGAGGTGCGTATTTTCGGCGAGCCGTTCAGCGAGCGCATCAAGGATTCGATCGGCTACCTGCCCGAGGAGCGCGGGCTCTACCGGAAGATGAAGATCCTCGATCACCTCGTCTTTCTCGGCGAGATCAAGAGCGTTCCGGCGGGGGTCGCGCGCGCGCGGGGGAAGAAGTGGCTCGAGCGCCTCGATCTCGGCGGTTGGGCCGACAAAACGGTCGAATCGCTCTCGAAAGGGATGCAGCAAAAGGTTCAATTCATCGCGACCGTGCTCCACGAACCGAAGCTCGTCCTTCTCGACGAGCCTTTCACGGGGCTCGATCCGATCAACACGGGGATCTTCAAGGATATCATCGAGGAGCTGCAGCAAAGCGGGTGCGCCGTCGTTCTCTCGACGCACGTCATGGAGCAGGTGGAGAAGCTCTGCAAGCGGATCTGTCTCATCAACAAAGGCAAGAAGATACTCGAGGGCCCGCTCGCCGATATCAAGATGCAGTTCGGCCAAAACGTCGTCACGCTTCGGTTCTCGGGGGACCCCGCTTACCTCGAGCGGCATCCGGGGGTCGAGCGCGTCGGCACCTTCGGTCAGGAGCTCACCGTGACCCTTACGGCGGGCACCGACACGAACCTGTTTCTCCGCCACGCTCTCGAGGGCGGGAAGGTCGAGAAATTCGAGATCGGGGAGATGTCGCTCCACGATATCTTCATCGCGAAGGTGAAGTCGGAAGGGGGTGAGGTGCACGATGAAGCTATTCAAGGTCGCTAAGCGGGAATACCTCGACCGGGTTCGAAAGAAGAGCTTCCTCATCGGAACGATCCTCGGTCCGCTCCTCATGGCCGGATGGATTCTCGTGCCCGGACTTCTCATGAAAAACGCGCCCGAAAGCCGCATGGTCATGGCGGTCGTCGACCTCACCCGATCGCTCTACGCCGGGTTCGAAGCGTCGCTCGACGACACCCTCTCCAGCGGTTCGAAGATGTTCGTTCTGCGGAACGTGGCCGCGACGGAGGATCAGCTCGACGGCGTGAAGAAGGGACTCAGCGCCGAGGTCGCCGCGGGCGCGATCGAGGGCTATATCGTCTTCCCGCCGGACATCGTCGAAAAGGGAACGGCGACCTATTTCGGCAAGAAGGTAAGCAACATCCGGACCCTCGAGCGCGTCGAAAACGCGCTCAACGAGACGGTGGTCGCGAAGCGCCTCGCGGTACAGGGTCTCGAATACGCAAAGGTCACCGAAATGCTCAAGCGCGTGAATGTCGAGACGGTGCAGGTGCTCAAGGGAGGGGAGAAGGCGAGCGGATTCGAGCAGGCGTACCTGACGAGCATCATCTTCATCATGATCCTCTACATGACGATACTCCTCTGGGGGATAGCGGTTCAGCGGAGCATCATCGAGGAGAAGAACAACCGGGTCGTCGAAGTGCTTCTCTCGTCGCTCAAGCCGTTCGATCTTATGGCGGGGAAGATTGTCGGGGTCGGGGCGGTCGGGCTCACCCAGTACGCGATATGGGGGATCTTCGCCGTCGGGATATCCTCCTACGCGTTGACCTCGGGGCAGTTTACCCAGTACGTGAGCTTCGACGCGGTTACGATCGCGTTCTTCGTGCTCTTCTTCGTGCTGGGCTTTCTCTTCTATTCGACGCTGTTCGCGGGCATCGGCGCCATCTGCAACACCGATCAGGAGGCGCAGCAGGTCCAGACGCCCCTTGTCATGTGCCTCGCGGCCACGTTTCTGATACCGCTCGCCGTCATGCAGAATCCGGACGGCGCCTTCGCGACGGTCTGCTCAATGATACCGTTCTTCGCGCCGATGCTCATGTTCATGAGGATCAACATCCTCATGCCGCCCGCTTGGCAGATCGCGCTCAGCGTCGTGATTCTGTCGGCGAGCATCTACATCGCCGGGATCGTCTCCGCGAAGATCTTCCGCGTCGGGATTCTGATGTACGGGAAGCGCCCCGATCTGCGCGAAGTCTTCAAGTGGCTCAGGAGGGCATGATTGCCGCGAACCGATCCGTTACATCTTGATGATGCTGTAATTCAAGCGTAGGGCGAAATACGAGAAAAGATCCTCGGTGCCCGAGTCGAAGAAATTATATTCGAATTCCGCCCCGAGACCCTGGCGTCCGAAGCGCCAGTAATCAAAACCGACACCGATCGAGCCGCCGGGATGAAGACCGGCCTTGGATATCCCGCCGATTGGATCCGTGCCGAGGTGGGGAATCGTCTGATAGGCGCCGCCTGCCACGATTGCGTGCAGCTGCATCGCGGGGGCGATCGTGAAATAGTATTTCGCCTTGGCGAGAACAGGCGCTATCGCAATCCGCGCGTAGATTCCTTCGTTCTTCTGGAATGAGGCGACGTCATAGCCGATAGCGAGACCTACGGAGAGGCCGTTGGTGAGCATTTTGCCGACCGAGAGGTCGAGACCGAGCATGCCGGTCCGGGCCTTGGTCACCGTGGCCTGGGTGAAGGCCGCCCCGAAGTCGGCGACATACTGTTTCTGCACTGCCTGTCCCGAAGCCGTACCCGAATAAACGGCGCAGCACAGAAGGAGCGCGCCCGCGATCGAGAAAGTCTTTAACGTTTTCAATTCCATCCTCCGCCGAAGTTATCTCAACGGTCTCTTGCGCTGAACATACTTTCTATAATCAACGGGGCACGCCCCGTCAATCGCGATCCGTTATCGCGCGGGCGCCGGCGAAGCCGGCGGCGGGTAAACGTAGTTGGTATCCCATTTGATCTCGATTAACTGGCCGATTTCAATTTCAACGCCGGTCACGACTTCGAGAAACTCATCCCGGTCGTAATTGATCTGGATATCCCAGCAACCCGCGTCGAGCTGGATCGTTCGCGTGGAACCCGGAGGGATCGTTCTCTTCTCTTCGAGGAGATTAGGGCCGAATTTGAGGCTGTCGCACTGGCTGGCCGCGATCTCATTCACCGTGCGCCCGTGCATATTCGTGAAGATCAGGGCGCCCGTGTCGTCAACTATCTGGAACGTCGTCGTTTCTCCGCTCTTGATCGTAACCTCTTCGCTGAAGGCGCGCTTGGTCGTCGCGGATCCCGCGACAATGATGGAGATGTGATCGGGCCCGACGACCGCGAGGCTCTTTCCGATGTAAGCCGTCGTCTCGTACGAACCCAACGTGTCGATCGTCACCTGAGTGCCGTCCACGAATCCGGCAAATTCCGTTGAGGCGCTATTCTTGATGACCAGAGTCCCTTCCTGCGAGCACCCCGAAAGGCCCGCGGCGAATATGGCCAAAGCGATCAACGCGCGGATACCGAACTTGGTCATGATTCCTCCTTTAGACCGCTTTCCGTTGCAATAATAGGAAAGATATCATTGCGGGGGACCGATGTCAATTTCGCATTTTCTTTGATATAAGTCCCTGTTTCGGCTACCGTAAGATCCCCGGGGCGTGGTCGTTCGAATGGATGTGATCGGAGGCGGTTCAAGCAGTGCGCATCCTCATGGTTCAAACCTTTTATTATCACCGAGGCGGAGATTCGACCTATATGCTCTCGCTCTCGAAGCTGCTCGAAGAAAAGGGGCACGAGGTCATTCCGTTCGCGATGGAAAACCCCCGGAATCTTCCGTCCCCGTACGAGCGTTTTTTCGTGAGCGAGATCGATTTTCCCGAGCTCCTACGCAGG
>JBAZPL010000091.1:0-10010 GCA_041648155.1 Candidatus Krumholzibacteriia bacterium | reverse complement strand
TCATGAGGTAATTCGCATTGAGGATCGCGTTCTCCGAGACCTCCCTGAGCCCCGGCCCGCCGAGCGACCGGATGTACGCGTACGCCTTCACGAACACGTTGAAGTTGCCGTGATAGGGATGGACCCTGCCGATCGATTTCGGTCCGTCCATGGAGAGCGCGAACGCGCCCTTCCTCTCCACCACGCGCGGAACGGGAAGAAAATCGACGAGACGCTTCGCAACGCCGACGGGACCCGATCCCGGCCCGCCCCCGCCGTGCGGCGTCGAAAAGGTCTTGTGGAGATTGATGTGCATGATGTCGATGCCGATGTCCCCGGGGCGCACGATGCCGAGGAGCGCGTTCATGTTCGCGCCGTCCATGTAGACGAGGGCCCCCTTCGCGTGCGCGATGCGGACGATCTCGGCGATCTCGCGCTCGAAGAGCCCGAGCGTGTTCGGCACGGTGAGCATGAGGCAGGCGGTCTCGGCCGTTACTTCTCTTTCGAGAACGGCCGGATCGATGAGACCTCGCCCGTTCGAAGCGATCGTTTTCGGCGTGAAGCCGCATATGGCCACGCTCGCCGGATTCGTTCCGTGCGCCGAATCCGGAATGAGGACGATGCTTCGCTTCTCTCCGCGGTCGGCGAAGTGCGCGCGCGCGATCATGATTCCCGTGAGCTCCCCGTGGGCGCCCGCGGCCGGCTGGAGCGTGAACGCCTCCATCCCGCATATCTCGGCGAGCGCGCGTTCGAGGCGCCACATGAGCTCGAGCGCGCCCTGACAATCCGCCTCGTCCTGGGCGGGGTGAAGCCCCGTGAAGCCTTCGAGCCTCGCCACCTCCTCGTTCACGAGGGGGTTGTATTTCATCGTGCAGCTTCCGAGCGGGTAGATCCCTTTGTCGACGTGGTAGTTCTTCGCGGCGAGCTCGACATAATGCCGGACGATGTCCTGCTCTCCCATCTCGGGAAGACCGGGCGGCGCGGACCTGAGCCCCGCGAGATCGATCTTCCCCGTCGCGCCGTCGCAGTCGGGGATGCGGTAGCCGCGGCGGCCGGGTTTCGATTTTTCGAATACGGTTGCGCTCATCGTCCCGCCCCCTCTCCCGCGACGAGATCCCGATAGAGCTCGATCTCTTCCTTCGTGCGCTTTTCCGTAACGGCGACGAGAACGGCCCTGCCCCCAAGCTCGGGGAACGCGGCGCCGAGGGGAATCCCCCCGAGAACGCCCTTGGCCTTCGCGCCCTTCAGGAATTCGGCGGCGCCCGTCGGAAGCTGGAGCACAAACTCCTGGAAGAATCCGGTACCGAACGGGAGCGCGCAGCCCTTCGTCGCGGCGAGCATCGAATAGAGCGCGTGGCTCTTCGCGTAGCTCTGCGCGGCGACCTCCCGGAATCCCTCTTCGCCGAGAGCGATGAGATACACCGCGGCGGAAAGCGCGCAGAGCGCCTCGTTCGAGCAGATATTCGAGGTCGCCTTCTCGCGGCGGATGTGCTGCTCCCGGGTCTGGAGCGTCATCACGTAGCCGCGCTTCCCGTCGATGTCGGTCGTTCCGCTGATGAGGCGCCCCGGCATGCGGCGCACGTATTCGTTCTTCACAGCCATGAATCCGAGGAGCGGCCCGCCGTAGCTCTGGGCAAGGCCGAGCGATTGCCCCTCGCCGACCGCGATATCGGCGCCGTACTCCCCCGGAGGGGCAAGAAGCGCGCACGAAACCGGATCGACGCAGGCGATGAGGAGCGAACCTGCTCCATGAACGAGCCCGGAGAGCTCCTGCGACGGCTCCACGAGCCCGAAATAGTTCGGCTGCGCGAGGATGACGGCGGCGGTTTTTTCCTTGAGGGCGGACGAAACGCGGTCGAGATCGAGCTTTCCGTTCTTCGCGTACGGGATATCCTCGAGCACGATCCCGCGCGCGGCGACGTAGCAGTCGAGCACGGCGCGGTACGCGGGGGAAAGGGCCCGCGGCACGAGCACCTTGCCGCCCTTCGCGATACCGCTTGCCATGAGCACGGCTTCGGCGAGCGCGGTCGCGCCGTCGTACATCGAGGCGTTCGAAACGTCCATTCCCGTGACGCGGCAGATGAGGCTCTGATATTCATAGATCGCCTGAAGCGTCCCCTGGCTCACCTCGGCCTGGTACGGGGTGTAGGACGTGTAGAATTCGCTGCGGGAAGTCACGTAGCGCACGAGTGCGGGGATATGGCGGTCGTAGATTCCTCCCCCGAGAAAGCTCGCGGCGCGGGACGCGGGGCGATTCTTCCCGGCGAGCTCCCCGAAGAGCGCGGCGACCCCGGCCTCGGCGAGCGGGTCGTCGAGACGCAGGGCCCCCTTGAATCGGAGCGGTTCCGGTATCGGTTCGAGGATCTCGTCGAACGAAGAGATCCCGATCCGCTCGCGCATCTCTTTTCGATCGGCGTCTGTGTTTTGAATGTAGCTCATCTACCTGTCCTCTGCTTCGTCCTCTTTTCCGGACGCCTCCTCGCCGAGAAAATCCCGGTACTCGTCGAAGCTGAAGAGCACATCGAGATCCCCGGGTTCATCCATTCTGATCTTGATGAACCAGCCCTGATCGTAGGGGCTCTTGTTCACGATCTCGGGCTTCGCGACGGCCTTTTCGTTGACCTCGATCACCTCGCCGCTCACGGGCGAATAGAGATCGGCGACGGTTTTCACGGCTTCGATGGATCCGATCGGGTCCATCTGCGTGACCTTCTGCCCCGCCTCGGGAAGCTCGATATATACGATGTCACCGAGCTCTCCCGCGGCGTAGTCGCTGATTCCCATGATCGCGATGTCGCCGTCCTCGATATAGATCCACTCGTGCTCTTTGGTGAATTTGCATTCTTCCGGGTTCATCGCCCACCTTCCTTTCAGCTGACCGCCTCAGTCCATCGCTCGACTCTTATAAAACGGTACCGGCGTCATCGTCGCCTCCGCGGCTTTTCCCCTCACGTCGATCGCGAAGCCGCCGCGTTCGACTTTCGCCGCGCTCGATACGAGCGCCAGGGCGAGGCTTTTTCCGAGGGTCGGCGCGAACGTGCCGGAGGTCACCGCTCCGATCTTCGTTCCGTTCTGAAGCACGGAGAATCCCTGCCGCGCGATCTGCCGCCCGGAGAGCTCGAAGCCCGCGAGCATCCGCGCCGGCCCGCGTTCCTTTTCCTTGAGCAGGGTGCTCCGTCCGAGAAAATCTTCCTTGTTCAATTTCACGAGCCACGAGAGCCCCGCCTCGAGCGGCGAGGTCTCCTCGTCGAGCTCGTGCCCGTAGAGGCACAGGCACGGCTCGAAGCGCAGCGTGTCGCGCGCGCCGAGGCCGATCGGCCCGACGTCGAGATCCTTCCCGAGCGCGAGAAGCTCTTCCCACGCGTCCATCGTGCGGCCGGCCGGAAGATAGATCTCGAAACCGAGCTCCCCCGTGTAACCGGTGCGCGAGAGAATGATCTCTTCGCCCTGCATTGTATACGTGACGAAGCGATAATACTTGAGATCGACGAGCGCGTCCCGGACGCGCCCGCAGAACTCCGCTCTCATGAGGAGCTCGCGCGAGCGAGGCCCCTGAACGGCGATCTGTCCGGTAGCGGCCGTGAGATCGCGGATCTCCACGCCCGGAGCTGCGAGACTCTTCAGGTGCCGGAATATCTTGTCCACGTTCACCGCGTTCACGACGAGGAGGATTCGATCGTCGGAGAATTTGTACACGAGGAGGTCGTCGAGAACCGTGCCCTTCTCGTTGCAGGCGACCGTGTAGCAGATCTGGCCGTGGGCGAGCTTCGCCACGTTGTTCGTCACGACCCGGTCGGTGAACGCCACCGCTCCGGGACCCGTGATCGAGATCTCCCCCATGTGGCTCACGTCGAAGAGCCCGACCGACGTGCGAACCCTCGCGTGCTCGGCGACGATCCCCTCGAACGAGACGGGCATAAGAAATCCGGCGAACGGAACGATCCGGCCGCCCGCGCGGACATGCGCTTCATATAACGGCGTTTTCTTGATCTCCATATGCACCCTCTTTCGAGTACTCCTTTCCCAGGCTAGTTCAATAGCATTTTGGAGCGCCTTTTGAAAGTATTTTCTCGCCGGCGCTTCCGGCCCGTCACGCAGGACGCGGTCCGGCCAGCGCGGCGAGCATGCGCCCCGTGTGCGATCGCCCGCATTCCACGATATCGAGGGGCGCCCCCGCGAAAACGACCTCTCCCCCGCGGTCTCCCCCGTCGGGACCGAGATCGATGATGTGATCCGCCATGCGGATGATTTCCGGATTGTGCTCGATGATGAGCACCGTGTTGCCCCGCTCGACGAGCTCGTCGAGCACGCGCATGAGAAGTTTCACGTCCTCGAAGTGGAGCCCCGTGCTCGGCTCGTCGAGTATATAGAGGGTCTTCCCCGTCCCGACCTTGGAGAGCTCGGCGGCGAGCTTCACGCGCTGCGCCTCGCCTCCCGAGAGGGTCGTCGCGGATTGCCCGAGGCGGATGTACCCGAGACCGACGCTCCGGAGCACCTCGAGCTTGCGGACGATCTGCGGGATGTTCGCGAAGAACACGCACGCCTCCTCGACCGTCATGTCGAGGATCTCCGCGATGTTCCGGTTCTTGAAGGTGACCTCGAGCGTCTCGCGGTTGTACCGCTTCCCCTTGCATTCCTGGCAGTGCACGTACACGTCGGGGAGAAAATGCATCTCAACCTTGATCATGCCGTCGCCGCGACAGTTTTCGCAGCGCCCCCCTTTTACGTTGAAACTGAAACGGCCCGGCTTGTAGCCACGCATGCGCGCCTCGGGGAGGCGGGTGAAGAGATCGCGGATGGGGCCGAATATGCCGGTGTACGTGGCCGGGTTCGAGCGCGGCGTGCGCCCGATCGGGGACTGGTCGATATCGATCACCTTGTCGACGTGCTCGAATCCCTCGATCCGGTCGTGCGCTCCGGGGAGCTCCTGAGTCCGGTGGAAATGTCTCCCCAGCGCGCGGTAGAGAATATCGTTCACGAGCGTGCTCTTGCCCGAGCCCGACACGCCCGTCACGACGACGAGCTTCCCGAGAGGGATCGCGACGTCGATGTCCTTCAGGTTGTTCGCGCGGGCGCCGCGCACGACGATCGCCGAGCCCGAGCCCCGACCGGCGCCTCCCTTGAGGCTGAACCAGCGCTCCTCCTTGAGGTAGCGGCCCGTGAGGCTCTTCGGCGATTCCATGATTTCCGCGGGGGTGCCCTCGGCGACGACCTCGCCGCCGCGCTCTCCCGCTCCCGGCCCGAGATCGATCACGTAGTCGGACGAAAGTATCGTGTCGCGGTCGTGCTCGATGACGATGACGGTGTTCCCGGCGTCCCGGAGATCCTTCAACGTCGCGATGAGCCGCGCGTTGTCGCGATGGTGGAGCCCGATCGAGGGCTCGTCGAGGATGTAGAGAACGCCGACGAGCTTCGAGCCGATCTGCGTGGCGAGCCGTATCCGCTGCGCTTCGCCCCCCGCGAGCGTTCCCGCCGAGCGATCGAGCGTGAGGTACGTGAGCCCGACGTTCGCGAGAAAACGGAGCCGCGCGGAGATCTCCTTCACGAGCGGCTCCGCGATGAGGGCGCTGTTTCCCGCGAGAGCGAGGCCGGCGAAGAAATCGATCGCGCGCTCGATCGTGAGGGCCGATACCTCGGCGATGCTCTTCCCCGCGACCGTCACGGAAAGGCTCTCGGGCCGGAGCCGCGAGCCGTTGCATGACGCGCACGGGTGCGACGTCATGAAGGTTTCGATCCAGCGGCGGATCGCCTCCGATTTCGTCTGGTGATAGCGGCGGCGCAGGTTGGGGACGATTCCCTCCCACGTCGTGAGGTATTCGCCCCGCCCGCGCTCGAAGTCGTACTTGACCGTGATCTCCGCGTCGCTCCCGTCGAGGATGACGTCCTGTGTCCGGCGCGGGAGCGACTCGAAAGGAGTCTCGAGCGAGAAGTCGAATTTCTCCGCGAGCGCATCGAGACGGTAACGGAACCAGTTCCCCTTGAGTATACCTATCGGCGCGAGCGCGCCCCCGGCGACTCCGAGGGATGGATCGGGAACGACGAGCTCGCGCGCGAAATCGATCTGCGTGCCGAGGCCGTGGCACTCGGGGCAGGCGCCGTACGGCGAGTTGAAGGAGAACACGCGCGGACTGATCTCGCCGAGGCTCTTGCCGCAGTACGGGCAGGAGTATTCGAGGCTGTAGAGCGACTCTTCGCCGTTCCGGAGCACCAGGATGACGCCCCCTCCGACCGCCGCCGCGGTCTCGACCGAATCGGCGAGACGGCGCTCGACGCCCGCCTTAACCTTGAGCCGGTCGACGACGACCTCGATCGTGTGTTTCTTCGTCTTCTCGAGAGAGAGTCCCGGTTCGAGCTCGCGGACCTCGCCGTCGACGCGTATCCGCGTGAATCCCTCGCGCATGAGCTTCCCGAGGAGCGCGCGATGCTCCCCCTTGCGCCCGCGCACGACCGGCGCCATGATCTCCAGCCTTGTTCCCTCTCCCGTCCCCCGCAGCCGGTCGACGATCTGAGCGACGGTCTGGCGCGAGATGGGTCTGTCGCAGCCGGGACACCGCGGCTCGCCGGCGCGCGCGAAGAGAACACGGAGGTAATCGTGGATTTCGGTGATCGTGCCGACCGTCGATCGCGGGTTTCGGGACGACGTCTTCTGGTCGATCGAAATCGCGGGGGAGAGCCCCTCGATGCTGTCGACGTCGGGCTTCTCCATCTGTTCGAGGAACTGCCGCGCGTAGCTCGACAGCGACTCGACGTAGCGCCGCTGCCCTTCGGCGTAGATCGTGTCGAAGGCCAGCGACGATTTGCCCGAGCCGCTCAGCCCCGTAATCACGACGAACCTGTTCCGCGGTATCGTGACGGTGATGTTCTTGAGGTTGTGCTCCCGCGCGCCCCGAACGACCAGGTTCTCGCGAGCCATCCCGCGCCTACTCTTTCTTGCCGGGAGCCTCCCCGGTCTTTCCGCCGCCCGCGGCTTCCCGCTCCGCGACGCGCTTGAGCCCGTCGGAGGCGACGCGGCCCCAGTCCGACGCCGGCCCGTGCGCGGAAAGAACGCTCTCGTAGATCGTTCCGGCCTGGGCGAGATCCCCCTTCGCCTCACAGCACCCGGCCGCCTCGAGCTTGGACGTCACACCCCACATGCCTCCCGTCTTGAGATAGGGCACGCGGAGAAACTCGCGGATCGCCTCGTCGTAGCGTCTCATATTCTTGAGGCTCATCCCCGCCCAGTAATGGGCGCGCCCCTGCTGCTCCTCGCTCGTCGCGACGTCGGGAATTCTGGAGTAGACGTCGTAGGCGAGCTCGCTCTTTCCGCCCGAGTTGTAGCAGAATCCAAGGTCGAACAGAATCTCGACGATCCCGTCGCGCTCGGGGAAGGTCTCGACGAGCTTCTGCCACGTCGCCGCGGCGTCGTTCCACTGCTCGAGCTGTTGCTGGACGCTGCCGAGGTTCTTCCACGCCGTGAACGACAGCTCGCTCTCTTTCGACGACTCGGCGGCGAGCGCGTAGTACTTCGCCGCGAGATTGAGATTCCCCGCCCCGTAGTGGGACGATGCGAGCTTGAAGTACGCCTGCGGGAGAATGGCCGAGCGCCCGGCGGAAGCGACGAACGTCTCGAGTTTCTCGGCGGCCTCGCGGTACCCGCCCCGCTTCAGGTCGCAGAGCGCGAGATAGAAGAGCGCCTCCGTGCCCTCCTCCGTGCCGCTGAATCTCTTCTGGAGCTCGTCGAGCGTCCTCGCGGCCTCCGGGCAGCGCCCCTCTTCGGCCTCGATCCTTCCCTTCTCGAGAAGCACGCCCCCGAGTCCCTTCCACACCGCGCAGCGGGATGCGAGAATCGCGGTATCCCGCTCGTAGGAATCGGTTTGCTTGAGTCTCATGTACGTCTTGGCCCTGCCCGCGATGATACGGCAGCTGTCGGCGCCCTGCATCAGGAGCGCGTCGCTGAAGCTCTTCACCGCGCCGTTGAAATCCCCCGCGCCGAGCTCGGCATCGCCGGCAGCCGTCAGGTTCGCCGCGGTCCGCTCGCCGGCGGCGAGCTCCACGAGGAGCGGCCGCGCCTTGTCGTATTGCCTGCTTTCGAGGTATCGCGCGCCGAGCCAGGCGAGAGTCCTCAGCCGCACCGCGCGCGGTACACCCTCCCTCGCGAGGAGCCCCTGGAACAGCTCGTCCGCCTTTCCCGCGTCCCCCACCTTTTCGCGCGCGAGAGCCTCGCGGTAGAATGCTTCACCCGCGAGCTCGCTTTCGGGATACGCCGCGGCGAAGCCCGCCCAGGCGTCGGCGGCCGCCGCGAACGCGCCGCTAGAGTAGAGACAGTCTCCTTTCCGGATCATGCATTTCTCGGCGATCCCCCTCCCCGGGGCCCGGGCGATGCAGCGATCGTACGCGGAGACGGCGCCCGCATAATTCCTCACCGCAAGCAGCTCCTCGCCGAGGTCGTACAGGACGCCCGTGACCCTCGAGTCTTCGGGGTACGACGAGACGAATTCCTCGTATGCCCGCGCGGCGCCGGCGTGATTACCCCTGGCGCGCATGAGAGAGGCGCCGATGAGCATCGCTTCCTTCTTGTCGGCAGCCGGAGCGCTCGAGCCGAGCACCTCGTTCGCCGCGGCGAGCGCCGCGTTCGCGGCGACCGTATCGCCCTTCGACGCGCGCTCGGAGAGATACTGCGCGCGCTTCGTGAGCGCCCACCATCTGCCCTGGCCGCGACCGTAGGCGGCCAAATATTCCTCGATCCTGCCGAGACGCTCCGCGAGGTTCCATTCGCTCTCGCGCCGCTCGATATTCTCCCGGGAGGCGCGCTCGCCCCACGCCGTGTTCGCGTATTTTTCCGACGCGCTCTTCAATATGTCGAACCCGCGCGCGCGCTCCGCCTTCGCGTCCTCTCCGCGCGCCGCGGCGGCCTCCGCCCGCATGAGACGCGCCGTGCCGAGATAGTAGCTTCCCTTCGCGCGAAGCGAATCGGGGAGCTCCTTCGCGAGCGCAGCCTCGAGAATCGGTATGGCCGTCTCCGCGTCGCGGGCGCCGTCCACGAGGATAGCCCCCGTCTCCAGCGAGCGCTGAGCCGCTCCCGCATCCCACGAGGCGATCCGGGCGAGCCGCCTGCCGATATTCTCGTTCCAGACGGGGCGCACCGAGAGCGCGGCAAGGCGGTCCCGGGCTTGCGACGTGTATTTTCCCTCGGGAAACCGGGAGACGACCGCCTCGAACCCGCGCGTCGCGCCCCCGACGTCCCCGATTTTTTCCTTGAGAACGCTCTCCCGATAGATGGCCTCCTCAGCGACGCCCCCGCCCCTGTCCTCGTCGGCGACGAGCCGCCAGTACCGGATCGCCGAAAGCGTATCGGCAAGGCGCGCGGCGGAAAGCTCGGCGAGACGGGCGTTGAGCCGGAGACGCTCGTCGCGATTCGCGTTCCCCATGAGCGCGAGGTTATAGAGGCGGGCCGCTTCGAGCGGAGAGCCCGCCCGGTCGCGCAGTTCGGCTTCGAGCACAATCGCATCCTTGAGGAACGGAGATGCCGGATACGCGCGGCGCATCGTTTCGAGCTCGGCTATCGCCTCATTCGTCTTGAGCGCCGCCATGAGTGCGCGCGCCGTAAGGAGCGACAGCTCTCCCGTCGTGTCGCTCGCGGCCTTGCCCGACTTGAGCGAGTTGACGAGGGCGAGCGCCTTATCCGGCTTCTTCGACCTGAGCGCGGCGTCGATGGCGCCCCGCATCACCTTCGCCCGCATGTCGGAGTTGGGGAACTTTTCGAGGAACCGTTCCGACTCGCTCAGGACCCCGTCCGCGTTCCCCTTCTTCGCGTAAATGTCGATGAGCCCGAGCACCGCCTTCTCAGAGAGAGGATCTTCCTTGAAATCCTTCTCGACCGAGCGGAAATAGCTCTCCGCCTTCGCGAAGTCGTTCTTCGCGAGCGATCGTTCGCCGAGCTTCACGAGGGCAAGCGCCCTGACCGGCGAGGAAGGATAGAGCTTTGCGATGTCGGCGAGCACCTGGTCCGCTTCCATGTCGCGCCCCGTATTGATGAGCGCGAGCGCGAGCGT
>JBAZPL010000090.1:0-10182 GCA_041648155.1 Candidatus Krumholzibacteriia bacterium | reverse complement strand
AAGTTCATGCAGGAGCCGCACTTCTGGAGCGATAATATCCACCCCGACGATCAGGCTCGCGTCAGGCGTGACTACCGGACCATTCTCCATGAGAACGAGGTTCGCCTCGAGTACCGATGGAAGACGGCTGATGGATCGTATCGGTGGATACTCGACAACGCGCTCGCCCTTCCTTCGGAAAAAGGGCAATCGAGGCAGGTAATCGGGATTTTCATGGATATCACGGACCGGAAGAAGGCGGAGGAGGAGAGGCTCTTCATGGAGCGGCAGATGCTCCAGAGCCGGAAGCTCGAGAGCCTCGGGATGCTCGCCGGGGGAATCGCGCATGACTTCAACAACCTTCTCATGGCCATCATCGGAAACCTCGACATCGCCCTGCTCCCGGGTTCATCGCCTTCTGAAATGAATTCCCTCCTGCTGGCGGCGCAGCAAGCGGCGCATCGCGCAACCGGCCTGACGAAACAGCTCCTCATCTATTCGGGTGGGGGAATCTTCACCGCCGAACCGATCGACCTGAATGCGCTCATCGCCGAAACGGCTCACCTCTTCAAAGCGAGCATCTCGAAAAACGCGTCACTCCGCATGGACCTCGATCCGGTGCCCACGATGATCGAAGCCGATCCTTCGCAAGTGCAGCAGATCATCATGAACCTCATCGTCAACGCCTCGGAGGCGATCGGGGATCGCCTCGGCGTCATCACCCTGGCGACGCGGACCCGGCACTATGACGATCGCGCTTTGGCTCACAGCCGCCTGGAACGGAAACTCCCGGCAGGCAGATACGTCGCTCTCGAGGTATCCGACACGGGCTGCGGCATCGAAAGCGAAACTATGAGACGACTCTTCGATCCCTTCTTCACAACGAAATTCGTGGGGCGGGGGCTGGGTCTCCCGGCCGTCATGGGAATCGTGGGCAGCCACGGCGGGGCGATCCTGGTCGAGAGCGAACCCGGGGCAGGATCCACTTTCACGATTCTGTTCCCACCGTGCGCGTGTTCGCAGGAAAGTGTCGCGAGTGCGGCCAGAGACGCTGCAGGGACGCCGGCTTCGCCGTTCTCCGGAACGATCCTCCTCGTGGAAGACGAGGAGCCTGTCCGGACGACATGCGCAGCGCTCCTCAAACTCCTCGGATTCACCGTGGTCGAAGCTGCGAGCGGAGGAGAGGCGATCGAAATGATGAAAACGATCGCCGACACGATTTCATGCGCGATTGTCGATATGACTATGCCGGGAATGGACGGAATCGCGACGATTTCCGCCATGCGCCGCATCCGTCCGGATTTGAAAATCATCCTCACGAGCGGATACTTGCAGCGGAAGGTCGAACATCGTTTCGCCAAGGAAGACGCCGTCTGCTTCATACAAAAGCCATACCAGCTCTCCGAACTCCGCACCCTCCTCGAACAAGTCCTCCGCTCCTCCTGAGGCCGGCCACTTCTCGATATCCAGATTGAACCGACCGACCTCACCTGGCGGTCGCCTTCACACGCTCCTCCTGCGACATCGCCGCGAGCCGCTTGACCTCGTCCGAACTCAGCTTGAGCCCCTTCGCGACACGCTCGCCATAGTCGGCATCCGCTTTGTAGAAGAGGGCGGATTGCCGGAGCTGGATGCGCTTCTGCGCGCCGCCGAGGTGGGACATTATGTTCCCGACGAGATTTTCGCGGTCCTTGTCCTTCATGACCTTGCGGTACAGATCGCCGGGCTGGACGAAATCCACGTCCCCCAGCGTGTATGCATGGCGAGCGGCCGTTCCGGAAACGACAATGGGCGGAGCGGCGAAGCCGGGATTCGGGGCCGGCCCGCCGAAGCTGTTGGGCCAGTAGTTCGGACCCGCGCCGCCGTTGTCGTCGGTGCGCATGGAGCCGTCCCGCTGGTAATTGTTCATGCGGGTTCCCTTCGGGGCGTTGACCGGGAGCAGATGGTAGTTCGGGCCGAGCCTGTGCAAGTGCGTATCGTGATAGCTGAACAGACGCCCCTGCAGCATTTTGTCGGGGGACGGTCCCACGCCGGGAACGAAGTTGCTCGGATTGAAGGCCGCCTGCTCCACCTCGGCGAAATAGTTTTCAGGATTGCGGTCGAGAACGAACCTGCCGACGTCCATCGGCGGGAAATCCCCGTGCGGCCAGACCTTCGTGATGTCGAAGGGGTCGAAGCGGTATTTATCCGCCTGCTCCGGAGTCATGATCTGCACCTCGAGACGCCAGGAGGGGAATTCCCTTCGCGCGATCGCCTCGAACAGGTCTCGCGTGACGCAGTCGGGATCGCTTCCGCGCATCCGCTCCGCTTCCTCGCGCGTGAAGTTCTGGATTCCCTGCTCTGTCTTGAAGTGGAACTGCACCCAGAAGTGCTTGCCTTCCTCGTTGTACCACATGTACGTGTGGCTGCTGTATCCGTTCATGTTGCGGTACGTTCTCGGCGTGCCCCGGTCCGAGAACAGGATCGTGACCTGATGGATCGACTCCGGGGTCAGCGAGAGAAAATCCCAGAACATGTCCGGGTCCTTGAGATTCGTCGCGGGGTTTCGTTTCTGCGTGTGGATGAAATCGGGGAACTTGAGAGGGTCGCGGATGAAGAAGACCGGTGTGTTGTTGCCCACCATGTCGTAGTTCCCTTCCTCCGTGTAGAACTTAAGCGCGAATCCGCGGGGGTCGCGCTCGGAATCCGCCGAGCCCCTCTCGCCGCCGACGGTGGAGAAGCGCGCAAGAACCTCGGTCCTCTTCCCCACCTTGGAGAGGAACGCGGCGCACGTGTATTTCGTGACGTCGTGCGTCACCTCGAAGTAGCCGTGCGCGCCGGCTCCCTTCGCGTGCACGACTCGCTCGGGAATGCGTTCGCGATCGAAGTGGGCGAGCTTGTCGAGAAGATGCACGTCCTGCATGAGCGCGGGGCCCTTCGGGCCTGCGGTCGCGGTATTCAGATCGTTGTCGACGGGCGTTCCGAAACCGGTCGTCAGTACCTTCTTTTCGTCTGCCATAGCCGCATCTCCTTTCCAAGAACCTCTTTTGGATCGCTTCTGATTTCTCTGCCCCGAACAGTGTACGCACAGACCCCGGGCCCGGGGGGTTTCATGTCACTCCTTTAGTCGCAAGCGCGGCGACGTGCTCCTCGACCGCCTCGGCGAGCGCAGATATATCGTACCCGCCCTCGAGCATCGATACGATCCTCCCCCGGCAATGCTTTTCGGCGCTCGCCTTGAGGAGCAGCGTCATCGCCCGGAACGCCGAGGTCGTGAGAATCGTGCCGGAGAGCGGATCGTCCTCGTGCGCGTCGAAGCCGGCGGAGATGAGAATGAACTCGGGCTTGAACTCGTCGAGTGCGGGAATGATGCGGTCCCTGAACGCCGCGAGATACTCGCGGTCGCCGGCACCCGCGCCCATCGGAAGGTTGATCGTGAAGCCCTGTCCTTTTCCGCTCCCGATCGTCTCGGCGCTCCCCGTGCCCGGGTAGTGCGGGTATTGATGAAGGCTGACGTAGAGCACGCGATCGTCGTCGATGAACATGCTCTCGGTGCCGTTTCCGTGGTGGACGTCCCAGTCGACGATCGCGACGCGCTTGAGCCCTTCCCCTTCGACGAGGTGCGCTGCCGCGACGGCGATATTGTTGAAAATGCAAAACCCCATCGCGCGACTTCGCTCGGCGTGATGGCCCGGCGGCCGCACGCAGCAGAATGCCGACGTGATCTTCCCATCGAGAACGAGACGCGCCGCCTGCACTCCCGCCCCCACCGCATGGAGCGCGGCCGCGGGGGTCACCTTGGTCGCCACCGTATCCCCCCAGTCGAGCACGACCGCCTCGTCGATCTCGAGCGTAAGGATACCCTTCACATACTTCGGGTCATGCACGCGCTCGAGCCATTCAATTTTGGCCGGCTCCGCCTCGATGAACGAGAGCGAGGATGCGACGGGGCTCTTTTTGATTCGTTTGAGAATCGCTTCGACGCGCTGCGGGCTTTCCACGTGGTTGTATCCGGCGAGATGTTTCATGAAGAGCTCGTGCCGGAGGAAACCGATCATGCTTCGTCTTTCTGTATATCTCCCGTCATCGGAACGAACCGGACGCCGATGAGGGAGCGGCGCTCGACGGCGCCGCCGCGGCGCGTGACGAGCTCGAGGTACTGTTCGTAGCTTCCGACCGGGACGATCATGCGTCCGCCGTCGGCGAGCTGCTCGATGAGCCGCTCGGGCGTCCGATCCGGCGCGGCCGTCACCATGATCGAGTCGAAGGGGGCCGCCTCGCTCCAGCCAAGCGATCCGTCTCCCGCACGGAAATGAATATTGGAGTAACCCATTTCGCGGAGCAGCTCCTGCGCCCTGACGGAAAGCTCCTCGACGATCTCGATCGTGTAGACCTCGGCGGCGAACTGGGCGAGAACGGCGGTTTGATAGCCCGAGCCCGTTCCGATCTCGAGCACGCGGTCCGCGCTCCCGATCGCGAGCATCTCCGTCATGTAAGCGACGATGTACGGCTGCGAGATCGTCTGGCCGTGTCCGATTGAGAGAGGCCCGTCGTAGAAGGCGTATTCGGCGTCGGCATCCCCGACGAAGAGCTCCCGCGGGACCTTGCGCATCGCCTCGAGCACGCGGGGATCGCGCACGCCCCGGCGCTCGATCTGGTCTTTGACCATCTGCTCGCGACCGCGTCTGTCTTCTTGCGAGGGTTCCCGGATCATCCGAGCGTTTCCTTGATCCTGCGCTCGGCCTCGTCGAGCGCCTCCGCGACGCGCGCGCCGTCGCCGCCGCCCCCCTGGGCAAAATCCTTTCCGCCCCCCCCGCGCGCCCCCACGATAGCGGCGCCCGCTTTCATGATCTCACCCATATTGAGCGGAATGCCGGAAGAGCATGCGAATATGAGAGCGGGGCTCGGGCCCGCGAGACCGAAGAGCACGATCTTGTTTCCCATCTCGCGGATCTTCGTCGCCGTCTCCCTGAGGGACGCGGCGTCCCCTTCGTCGAACACCCGTTTCACGACGTCGAAGCCGCCGGCAGAGCCGGTCGCCGCCGAAAGCCCCGCGGCCCGGAAGCCCGCGAGCTCCCGCGAAAGCTCTTCGTTCTTCTTCCTCAGCTCCCGGCCCTCGTCGCCGAGCTTCCCGACGATGCGCGGAATCTCCCGCCAGTCGGTGGTGAATCCCCCCGCGATCGCGGAGAGAAGCTTGTGCTTCGCGGCGTAGTCCTTCGCCGCGCGGGCGCCGCAGATAAACTCGACGCGGGCGTTTCCCTTGACCTTCTCCAGCCCCAGTATCTTGACGATCCCGATCTCGCCCGTCGAGCGAACGTGAGTTCCGCAGCACGTCGAGCTGTCGAAGCCCTCGATTTCGACGATCCTCACCCGCTCGACCCCTTCGGGCAGCCTCGAGCGAAGAACGGTCGAGGTCTCGATCTCGAGCGCCCCGACAATACGACACACTATCGGAAGATTCCTGAAAACGATTTCGTTCGCGCGCGCCTCCGCCTCGTCGAGTCGGTCCTCGCGCGGGGCGCTGCCTTCGAGATCGATCGTGCAGATTTCCTCGCCGAGATGGAACGAGACGGTCGTGAGCTTGAAGCTCTCGAGAAAAACGCGCGAGAGGAGGTGCTGCCCCGAATGCTGCTGCATGTGGTCGAAGCGCCGCGCCCGATCTATTCTCCCCTCGACCTCATCGCCCGCCCGGAGCTCCCCCTTCACGAGATGCCGCACACCCTTTTCGCTCTCGGCGACGGCGACGACCTCGCGCCCGCCGAGCGTTCCGCGGTCGTCCGGCTGCCCGCCCGACTCGGGATAGAAAAAGGTCCGATCCAGGTGCACGGCCTGGAGCCCTTCGCCCGCCGGCTCGACCTCGCGCACCCGCGCAAGGAATTCGACTGTGTACGCGTCGGCGAGATAGCATTGTTCATCGAAATTCATGAACGATTCCCTCCGCGGCGATTCCCGCCGGCCGCTCATTTATAGTAGAAAAGCCCGAAGAGCCCGGCGGCGATGATCGTGTAAATCGGATGAACGTTGAGGAAATAGACGACCGCGAAGCACGCGATAGCGATGAGCAGCGTCTCCCACGTGAAAACCGATTTCGGCGCGAGGTTCGCCACCGTGACGAGGAGAAGGGCCACGACGACGGGGCGCACCCCTTTTGTTATTCCCTGGATCGCCGGCACGGTGCGGTATCTGAAGTAGAGCGTCGCCAGAATGACGATGAGAACGGTCGAGGGAAAAAGGTGCGCCGCGAGCGCCGCCGCCGCCCCGAGCGGACCGCCCACCTTGAGCCCGACGCAGAGCGCCATCTTCGTCGCGATCGGGCCCGGAAGGGCGTTCGCCATCGCGAGCACGTCGATGAACTCCTCCTGCGTGAGCCAATGATAGTTGGAGACGACCTCTTTCTCCACGAGGGGAATGATGGAGGGGCCTCCGCCGAAGCCGAAAAGGCCGGTCTTGAAAAACGAGAGCATGAGCTGTCCGTAGATTCCCATAGTATGGCCGCAAGCATAGAGGAATCCCCCGGAGCGTGCAAATAGATATTGTACGGGGGCCCCAATTGCAGGGGGCTCCGAATGTAAGGGGCTTCCCCGCGAGCGCTACCGGCGAGCGCGCGGGGCCGAAACGAAGACGATGAGGAGACAGGCGAGCGTCATCGCGAAATAGACCGCATCTCCGTGCTTCGTGTAGAACGTCTCGCCGCTCGACCGTTCGGCGGAGCCGTAGATCATCCCCTCGGTGAAGAGCCCGAGACGCTGCCTCACCCGGCCGACCGGATCGACGACCATCGAGACACCCGTGTAAGCGGATCTGAACAGGGTGACGCGGTTCTCCACGGAGCGAAGAATCGCCATCTCGGCGTGCTGGACGGGACCCTGGTTGTTCCCGAACCACCCGTCGTTCGTGATATTCACGAGAAAATCGGCGCCTCCCTGAACGTAGCGCCTCGTGAAGCCGGAGAAGGTCGACTCGAAGCATATGAGGACGCCGAACTTCCCGACGCCCGAATCGAAAATCGTCTGCCTCGTTCCCGGAATGAAATTCGCCTGTCCGAAATTGAGCTTGGTGAGCGCCGGGAAATACCGGCTCCACGGCATCTTCTCGCCGAAGGGAAGGAGATTCATCTTGTGGTAGTTGCCCGTGAGCGCGCCATCCTTCGAGATGAGCGCCGCGGCGTTGTGCGCGATCCACACGTCTTTCACGACCGTGTGATCGACGTACCCGGTGAGGATATCGATCCGGTCGCCGCGCGCGATCGATTCGAGGAGCCCGAGGTACTGCGGTGTCGCCTTGAACGAAACGGGAGCGGCCGTTTCGGGAAATAGTATGAGGCCCGCGCCGTGCTCCGCGGCGATCGCGGCGTATTTTTCCATCTGCATAAAAATGGTATCCCGGTAGGACGGTTCGAACTTCAGGCCGAGATCGATGTCCGGCTGCATGACGGCCACTGCGTCCGTTCCGTTGAGCGCGGTCCTGGTCCTGTCGTAGCGGGCGATCTCGTACGCGCCCCAGGCGAGATGTCCCCCGACGACCGTGACGAAAACCGCCGCCGCGAGCGCGCGAGAGCGCGCGCCGCGTCCGAAGAGCGCCCAGGCGGCGCAGAGGTTCAGGAGCGCGAGAACGAACGAGAGCCCGAACGGCCCATACACGGAGACTCCCTGGATTGCCAAAGGATGAATCGCGAGCGCATTCGGGAGCGTTCCCCACGAGAAAGCGAGCTCTCCGTGCGATCGCGCGTATTCCACGAGCGTCCAGAGCGCGGGCGCGGCGAGGACGGCGCGGGTCCCGAAACGGGACGCGCAGAGCGAGAGCGCGAGCGTGAAGAGCGCCGTGTAGCAGGAAAGGTACGCGACGAGGAGCGCGAGCGCTGGGCCCATGAGCCACGGCATCGTGGCGCCCGCCGCCGGAATGAGCTCCAGAATCCAGAAAAGGAGCGGGCAGAAGAACGAAAAGCCGAGGATAAACCCGAGAACGATCGCGCGCCTGAGCCCCGGCCGCGGCTTCACCATGTAATATCGTAGAATGGGAACGAGGGCGACTGCCGCGAGGAACCTCGTCGGAAAGGGCGGGAAGGAAAGGGCGAGCAGAATCCCGCTCGAGATGCCGGCGGTGAGCTCGTCGCGCCATCGGATGAACCAATTTTCCCTGATCGTCATGCGCCCTCCCCCGGCAATCCAGCGCCCCCTTTGCGGGCAAATTTCCGCTGGAGTATAGTAAAGGATCGGTGCGCGGACAAGAATCAATTAGTCTTGGGAATGTAAGCTAGAACCAAACTTGAAGACCAAGGAGTCTATCCTTCGGGCTAAACCGAGATCACCGTCGTGTGAATGCCATCACTACACGAGTCATCAATCAATGCGCGTCCAGTCCGTATCTGCCATTCTTTTCTTGAATTACAACGCCCCAATTGCCTGTCCATCCTTCACTGACATTATCAATGATCTTGGTGATCTCCATTCTTCCCAAATCTATGATGAAATTCCTTCTCCATATTAGATCCGTCAACATGACCAGCCCAGAGTGTCCCCTTGGTTCTGTTCCATACTTTCTAACTTGGATCATGAGCTTCGATCCATCTTCTTCCGCCCATCGCACAATATCAGCCTCATAGCCGCCCCTGCCTCTTACGGCGCCGCATTGATCCTTTATAAGCTCCCATACGCGGTCCGTTTCGGCGTGATTGTCGGAGGTTCTGTATATCTGATAGCTATACTCGTTCCATTCGCCCTCTCTGCTGAAGTAGTAGCCGCCATTAGGAGAGATGTATATTCCCTTAATGTTCAGACTAGCGGTGGTGTTCTTATCATAGTCGTATCTGTATACTTCCCCACGATCGGTTATGCAGTATATGCCATTGTCACTCTTCGCCCAATATATGTCCCTGGCCCGCTTATCGATCTCACCGATCTTCTTGCCCGCGACGTCATAGATCGCCACTTTCAGAGGAAGAAAGGACTCGTACGTCTCCTCCGCCCAACTCCCGATAATGCAGGCAATCATACCATCTCTCGGAGACCACACGTATTTCTTCACATCCTCCTTTATATCACCTATTACATGTCCCGCCACATCGAGTATGACAAGCTCGCCTTTCTTATAGTCCGCTCGATCCTCACGGCTATTTGCCTCAGGCAAGTATCCTTCATTGAACACAATCGCGGCAACGTACTCGCCTTTTGGAGATACAAGTGTTCTCTCTATCGTTCTTCCCTCCGGTACTGAATATATTCCCCTCGGAATTAATTCATCACCTCTCATTATGTACAACGTATCTTCACTTCGCTTCGCTAGGACAGCCTTTCCGCTTTCTGAATTGACGGCGCTCCAAGCGGAAATAACAATCAATAGGCAGAACAGGGTTACTCTCCATTTACGTTTCATCTTGTCGTCGTTTCCTTTCGCGCATTCCCAAGTCAACCGTATCAATCATCGGGATCCGCAATCTGGATATGCATGTGATTGTTATGATCCGCTCTCTGATAAAGCTCATAGGTAGTACAACCGCCTTCAGGACATTGGATACGGGATTCTGTGCCTACATAAATAAGCACAATCCTGCTCCCACAATCCTCCTCTCCAGCGAGAATAAGGGCCCAAAGCACATCCATCGATCTCTCCACAGAGTAGTGATCTCTACCCTCCTGAGTAGTCAAATCCAGCTCTTCCTCTGCCCCATCAGTGTGGAAATATCTTATATCCGCATCTCGCCCATTCTGATGGCATGTGTGGCATTTCTGAATTCCTGATTCCCACCAACAGAACACTCCTCCGTTCTGCAGACTGAGATCCCCAACGCCAAATCTGTAACCCGAATACTCATCAGAGAACCGTCGCCCACCGCTCTCAATTACCCATAGTAGTGCTTCTGTTCTCCAGTCATCGATATCATTAAAGCCTTCTGTGCCCGGGTAGTGATAATAGCCCGTTCCCGTGTCCGTTAGATTGATACCATTGACAAGCGTTCCAACAGCGGGCGACTCAGGCGTTACAGGACTCGTGCCGCATGCACTTCCGCTAGCCTCTGATTCATTAGGATTCGCATAAGCAGGATTGAATCCGTGTGGACCGTTCTTGGCATTGGTTTCCGTTGCGTAGCTTAAGCAATCACAATCGGAATCCCATGTATCGCAGACCACCTTATCTGGAGGAGGGGGCGGAGGATCTGGATATCCCCATGGCCAACATCCTCCTGACTGCACATCGAGCATCACAAGCACACAAAGAATCATTGGG
>JBAZPL010000089.1:0-10359 GCA_041648155.1 Candidatus Krumholzibacteriia bacterium | reverse complement strand
CGACAAAATAAAGAAGCAGCTTGAGACCGGGGGATTTGAAGCTCGAGTGGAATTCAAGACATCGGGATGCCACGGGTTCTGTGAGAATGGTCCCCTCGTCGTCATCAAGCCCGCCGATGTTCTCTATATGAGGGTTCGAGAGAAGGATGTCGAGGAGATCATCTCGCGTACCGTGCTGCGGGGGGAGATCATCGAGAAACTGTTGTACAAGGATCCTTCATCGGGAAAACGTGCGAGGAATGAGACGGAGATTCCTTTTTACCGGAAACAGCTGAGGGTCGTTCTGCGCAACATCGGCAAGATCGATCCGATGAGGATCGAGGAGTACATCGGCGTTGGAGGGTACCGGTCGCTCGCGAAGGCTCTCTCCGAAATGAACTCGGAGGAGATCATTTCCACCATAGAGCGATCCGGGCTCCGGGGGCGCGGGGGTGGAGGGTTTCCGACGGGGAAGAAATGGCGCAGCTGCCGCGCGGTCGAGGGCAAGATGCATTACGTTGTCTGCAACGGGGACGAGGGGGATCCGGGCGCTTTCATGGATCGAAGCCTCATGGAGGGAGATCCGCACAGTATTCTCGAGGGAATGATCATCGGTGCGTATGCCATCGGCGCGAGCGAAGGGTTCATCTATGTGCGGATGGAGTATCCGCTGGCAATACAGAGGCTGTCTCACGCCATGAAGGAAGCACGGAGCCGCGGGCTGCTCGGAGCGGATATTCTGGGATCCGGATTCAGCTTCGATGTGCGGATCAACAGGGGAGGTGGGGCGTTCATCTGCGGTGAATCGACCGCGCTGATGGCTTCTCTCGAAGGGCGCGCCGGCGAGCCGCGGGCCAAGTATGTCCATACCGTGGAAAAAGGACTATGGGACATGCCGACGAATCTCAACAACGTCGAAACGTGGGCGAATGTGCCCGTCATTATCGACAAGGGCGCTGAATGGTTCGCCGCGCTCGGAACCGAAAAAAGCAAAGGAACGAAAGTATTCTCCCTCGTGGGCAAGGTGAATAATACGGGGTTGGTTGAGGTTCCCATGGGTATCACCCTGCGCGAGATTCTCTTCGATATCGGTGGCGGCGTCAAAGGCAAGAAGAAATTCAAGGCCGTTCAAACGGGTGGGCCTTCGGGTGGGTGCCTTATCGTCGATCTCGAGGAGAAGGGACAGAAGGGGAGTTTCAATCTGATCGATCTCCCCGTCGATTTCGACCGCTTGACGGAAGCGGGCTCGATGATGGGATCCGGCGGCATGATCGTCATGGACGAAGATGACTGCATGGTCGATGTCGCGAAATATTTCCTCAGCTTCCTCAAGGAAGAATCGTGCGGGAAGTGCGTTCCCTGCCGTGAAGGGATACGGCACATGCTTGCGGTGCTCGACCGCATCACGAACGGAACAGGAACACAGGCCGATCTCGTGCTTCTCGAAGAGCTCGCCGAGACGATCGGCGAAGCATCGCTGTGCGCCCTCGGAACGCAGGCGCCGAATCCCATTCTGAGCACCTTGAAGTATTTCAGAAAGGAATACGAAGCGCATATCCACGACAAGAAGTGCCCGGCGGGGGTCTGCAAGGCGCTCATATCCTACTCGATCGACGCGAATGCGTGCACGGGGTGCACGCTGTGCGCGAAGAATTGTCCGCCGCATTGCATCAGCGGCGAGGTGAAGAAACCGCACGAGATAGCGGTCGTTTCATGCATCAAGTGCGGCATATGCCATGATCTCTGCAAATTCGACGCGGTTGTGAGGAGTTGATCGCATGATGGACGCCGGCGGCAAAAGCGAGGGATTGATACGCCTCGAGATCGACGGGCGGACAGTTTCCGTTCCGAGCGAATCGACGATACTCGATGCCGCGAAGATTCTCGGGATCGAGATACCGACCCTTTGCTATAGCCCCCTCATCGAGCCGTACGCGGCCTGCCGCATCTGTTCGGTCGAAGTTGAATTCCCGGGCGGCAAGAAGCGGATCGTGACCGCGTGCAATTACCCGGTGTGGGAAGGGATTAAGGTATATTCGGATAACGGGAAGGTGAGGAGAATTCGGCGGATGATCGTGGAAATGCTCCTCGCCCGGTGCTCCAGTGTCGCCGTGCTGCAAGATCTCGCCGCCAAATACGGTATTGAAGAAGTGAGGCTCGAAAAGCAGGATGAGAAGTGCATTCTCTGCGGTCTCTGCGTGCGGGTGTGCGCAGAGATCGTCGGAAAGGCGGCGATCTCTTTCGCGGGGCGAGGGCTCCATCGGAGAGTCGCCACCCCGTACGACCGGCAAACGGAGGATTGCATAGCCTGCGGCGCCTGCGCGCTCGTATGCCCGACGGGCGTCATCCGGGTCGAGGACATGGAGGGACGCGCGGTCGCGCACGAGGAATTGCAGCTCGGCCCCGCTAAGGCCGTGACGGTTCCTTTCCTGCAGGCGGTTCCGAATGTCCCGTACATACGGGCCGATCGCTGTATTCATTTCCAGACCGGCGGTTGCGGCCACTGCGCCGAGGTATGCGACCGGGAGGCGATCGATTATGAGATGAAGGATGAGGAGATCGAAGTCGACGTGGGGAACATCATCATCGCGACCGGCTTCGAGCTCTTCGATCCTTCCGTGATGCGGCAGTACGGATACGGACGATATAAAAATGTCCTGACGTCGCTCGAATTTGAGCATCTCAACAGCGCATCGGGACCGACGGGCGGGCGGATAATGCTCGCCAACGGCGATGCGCCTTCGGTCGTTGGAATCGTTCATTGCATCGGGAGCAGGGATAAGCGATACTACGAGCACTGCTCGAAAGTCTGCTGCATGTACGCCCTGAAGTACGCGCATCTCATCAAGGAAAAGACGGCCGCGGAGGTATACAACTTCTACATAGACATGCGGTGCAGCGGAAAGGGATACGAGGAGTTCTACGACCGCCTCCTTGCCGAGGACGTCAGGTTCGTGCGGGGGAAGGTCGGCGAGATCTCGAGTGTCCCGATCGGCGAAGGCGAGGAGGGAAAGCTCATCGTGCGGGTGGAGGATACGCTCGTGGGCATGGTGCGCCGCATTCCCGTGGATATGGTGATTCTGTGCCCCGCCATGAAGGCGCAGCCCGATGCGAAAGAGCTCTCCCGCGTTTTCTCCTGCAGTGTCGGACGCGATGGTTTCTTTATCGAGAAGCATCCGAAGCTCGCGCCTGTGTCGACAACCTCCGACGGCGTTTTTATCGCGGGAGCGTGCCAGGGCCCGAAGGACATACCGGAAACCGTCGCCCAGGGCGCTGCGGCCGCCGCTGAAGTGCTCTCGCTCATAGATCGCAAGGAAATCGAGATCGAAGCGACGACGGCGGTCATCGACGAAGAGCGCTGTTCGGGATGCCGAATCTGCAACACGCTCTGTTCGTTCGGAGCAATTTCGTTCGATGAACAAAAAGAGGTATCCGTCATCAATGCGGCGTTGTGCAAAGGATGCGGAACGTGTGTGGCGGCGTGCCCTCAAGGAGTTATTAAAGCGAGGCATTTTACCGATCGTCAGATAAATTCGGAAATTGAAGGGATACTGCGATGAGCTTTGAACCGAGGATCGTCGGATTTTTGTGCAACTGGTGCTCGTATACGGGTGCCGATCTCGCGGGAACTGCGCGCATCAAATATGCGCCGAATATCAGATCGATCCGCGTCATGTGCAGCGGTCGGGTCGACCCCGTTTTTGTAATAAAGGCATTCTCGGAGGGCGCGGACGGTGTCCTCATCGCGGGGTGCCATCCGGGCGATTGTCATTACCAGGAGGGGAACTATAAGGCTCTGCGGCGGTATCTTCTGCTCAAGAGAATTCTCCCGGAATATGGAATTGAACCCGAGCGGCTGAAGCTCGAATGGATTGCGGCTTCCGAGGGCGAACGATTCGCGCACGTTGTCAATGGGTTCACCGAGCAGGTGAGAAGGCTCGGTCCGATGAATTGCAAAGGCGCTCTGATCGAGAGTATGAAAGACGATGTATTGATCCATGAGGAACATGCGGCGCAAGGGACGGGAGAGCGGAGATGAAGCTGAATATTGCGATCTACTGGGGTGCCGCGTGCGGCGGATGCGACGTGGCGATTCTCGATACTCACGAGAAGCTCCTCGAAATCGCCGATGTGGTAGATATTCATCTATGGCCCATTGCGATGGACTTCAAATACGCCGATGTCAGGGCACTCGCGGATGGGTACTTGGACGCGACCTTGTTCAGCGGCGCGGTCAGGAACTCCGAGAACGAGGAAATCGCGAAGCTCCTGCGCAAGAAATCGAAGGCGATGATTGCCCTTGGGGCATGCGCCCATACGGGCGGCGTGCCCGGTCTCGCGAACATGTACACTCGAGGGGAAATACTGGATCGCGTATATCTCCGATCGGAATCAACGAACAATCCGGAGGGCACCCTGCCGGCGGAAGAGTTCATGGTTGACGCCGGGGAGCTTCAATTGCCTCGTTTTTACAATACCGTGAAGACGCTTGACCAGGTCGTCGACGTTGATTATTACATTCCGGGATGCCCGCCGGCGTCTCTCCAGATCTATTCGGCGCTTGGTCTGTTGGCCGATGACATGCTTCCGAAAAAGGGTTCGGTGATCGGCGCCGGCGATCGTGCGCTTTGCGACGAATGCGCGCGAAAAAAGAGCGAAAAGACGATCACGAAGATCTATCGCACGCACGAGAAACTTCCGGATCCGGAGACCTGTTTTCTCGAGCAGGGATTCATTTGCCTCGGGCCCGCGACGCGTTCAGGGTGCGGATCCCGCTGCATAAAATCGTGGACGCCCTGCCGAGGCTGCTATGGTCCCCTCGATGGCGTACAGGATCAGGGCATCAAGATGCTCGGTGCTCTCGCCTCGGTGCTCGAGCCGAAGGACGAGAAAGGAATCAATGCGATACTCGACACGGTGGTTGATCCGCTCAGAACCGTGAGTCGATTCAGTCTAGCTTCTTCGATGTTGAGGAGGAAAAAAGTATGAAGCGCATCGCGATCGACCCGATCACCCGCTTGGAAGGACATGGGAAGATCACGATCTTCTTGAATGAGGAGGGTACGGTCGAAAACGCGTACCTCCAGATCCCGGAGCTCCGGGGCTTCGAGAAGTTCGTAGAGGGCCTTCCCGTCGAGGAGATCCCCCGGGTGGTCACGCGCATCTGCGGTGTTTGACCGGCTGCACACCACATGGCCTCGGGTAAGGCCGTAGATGCAGTATACAAGGTGAAGATTCCGGCGGCGGCGGCGAAGCTCCGTGAGCTGTACTACATGGCTCACTTCATCCACAGCCACACGGCGCATTTCTACGCCCTTGCCGCGCCCGATTTCGTCGTGGGTCCCGACGCGCCTCCCGCCGAGCGCAACATTCTCGGGCTCGTGAACAAGGTCGGCATCGACATCGGGAGAGAGGTCATTCGCCAGCGCGAGATCACGCAGCTGATCCAGCAGATGGTCGGCGACCGCTCGCGCGAGAGGACAGAGATAAGATAAAGGCGTTCGTTCCGGGCCTCATTCAGTTCGGCGAGCTCGGACTGAAGCTCTTCGACGATCTCGTGCTCAAGAACAAGGCGTACCTCGATCTCATCCTCGGCGACGGCTACGAGCTCGTGACGAATTACATGGGGCTCGTGGACGAAAAGAACCGGGTCACCTTCTACGACGGCACGGTTCGCGTCGTGAACTCCGACGGGGCCGAGATCGATCGCTACCGCGAGCATGAGTATCTCGATCATATCGCGGAACACGTCGAGCCGTACACCTATCTCAAGTTCCCCTATCTCAAGAAACTGGGATGGCAGGGGCTCAAGGAAGGCAAGGGGACGTCGATCTACCAGGTGGCTCCGCTCGCCCGCTTCAACGCGGCGGACGGGATGGCGACGCCGAAGGCGCAGGCGGCCTACGAAAAGATGTTCTCCACCTTCGGCGGGAAGCCGGTGCACAAGCTCATGGCCATGCATTGGGCGCGATTGATAGAGCTTCTCTACGCAGCCGAACGGCTCGCTGAACTCGCCGGCGACGAGGAGATCCTCGACCCGAACGTTCGCGTGATTCCTTCGACGACGCCGTCCGAAGGAGTGGGGATCATCGAGGCGCCGCGCGGGACGCTTACGCACCATTATTGGACCGATGAGAGGGGTATCGTCACGAAGGCGAACCTCATCGTGGGGACGACGAACAACAACGCTCCGATCTCCATGGCGGTCAAGAAGGCCGCGATGAAGTTCATCGGCAAGGGCGGCGAGGTCAAGCAGGGGCTTCTCAACATGGTCGAGATGGCGTTCCGCATCTACGATCCATGCTTCAGCTGCGCGACGCACAGTCTTCCCGGCCAAATGCCCCTGACGATCGAGATCAAGAACGCGGGTGGGGAAACGGTCCGGACCGTTTCGAGGTAGAGGCGTCCGGGCGGGACAGGCTGCCGATACGTGAAAACAATCGTACTCGGGCTCGGCAATACGATTCTCCGCGACGACGGGGCTGGAATCTACGTCGCGCGAGCGCTCAAGGAACGCCTCGGCGGAGCGGCGGACGTTCGCGAAGCCGAGCTCGCCGGCCTGGATATCATTGAAATGCTCAAGGGGTATGATCGCGCGTACATCGTCGACGCGATCCAGCTCGACGGCGAGGAACCCGGTGTCGTCTTCAGGATGAGACCGGACGATATCCGGACCACGCCGCGGCTCGCCTCGTTCCACGACATCGATATCGTCACGGCGCTGGCGCTCGGACGCCGTTTGCAGTTTCATATGCCGGAAGAAGTCGTTATCTTCGGTGTGCAGGCTGCGGATACGCTCACGCTCGGGGAGCAATGCACGGATGCCGTTGCCGGCGTCATTTCCGCTCTCGCCGACGAAATCGCCGGGGAGATCACGGGCGCGGCGCATACAAGGATCTCCGTGCCCCTTTCCGCGAGGAGGAACACGCGTGCATGAGACTTCCCTCATGAAGAACCTCCTTGCCATCGTCGATCGGGCGGCGGGCGTGGAAGGGAACGGGCCGGTGCGGGTCGTGCACCTCAGGATCGGGGAGATGGCCGGCGTCAGCGAGGACGCTCTGCGTTTTGCCTTCGACGTGATGGCGAAAGGAACGGCGGCGGAAGGGGCCTCGCTCGACGTGGAGAAGGTCCCGCTGCAGATTCGTTGCGCAGCGTGCGGGGCGAATTCGAACCCGAGCGATTTTGTCTTCATATGTCCGGCATGCGGCTCCTGCGATATCGAGATACTCGCCGGCAGGGAGATGGAAGTAGATTATATTCTCGTCGGCGACCGCGCGACGGAATCGGAGGATTCGGGCGCTTAGCCGCGAAGAGGGAGAGAGCTCATGCACGAGATTCGGATCGGAGAGGATCTTCGCGAGAAGAACGAAGCGATCGCGGACGAGAACAGGAAGCTGCTCTCTGCGAAGCGCATCGTTTCGATCAACGTGATGAGCGCGCCCGGAGCGGGGAAAACGTCTCTGCTGCTCCGAACGATCCCCTTGCTCAAAGGAAGGCACGCCGTCGGCGTCATCGAGGGAGATATCCAGACGACGAGCGACGCCAAGAAGATCGCTGTGCTCGGCGTCCCCGTGTACCAGATTGAGACGGGGGGGGTCTGTCACCTCGACGCGGCGATGGTCCATAGCGCTCTCCATCAACTCGACCTCGATTCGATCGATCTCCTCTTCGTCGAGAACGTCGGCAATCTCGTATGCCCCGCCGAATTCGATCTCGGCGAGGATGCGCGCATCATGCTGCTCAGCGTCTCGGAAGGAGACGATAAGCCGAAGAAGTATCCGCTTATGTTTCGCGAGTCGCGGGTTCTTCTCCTGAACAAGATCGATCTGGTGCCCTACGTCGCGTTCGATATCGAGAAGGCGCGGCGGGAGTCCCTCGAGATCAATCCGAAGCTCGACATCATCGAGATTTCCTGCACGACGGGCGCCGGGCTCGATCGCTGGGTTTCCTGGATCGACGCCTTCGTCGAATCGGCGAGGAGACGGTGATGTGCCTCGGCATACCGATGCTGATCATGGAGAGGAGCGGAAACGACGCGATCGTCGAGAGCGGCGGGGTGCGAAAGAGCGTACGCCTCGATCTTCTCGACACGGCGGCGATCGGAGATTACGTTCTCATTCACGCGGGATACGCGATCGAGAAGCTCGACACGGAGGAGGCTCTTGAGACCCTCGAGCTTCTTCGGCAGGTATACCGCGCGGGCATGGGAGAGGACGTCTCGTGACGGATTTCGACGCTCTCGGCGAATATCGCGATCCGGCTCTCGTCCGGGCGATGGCGCGCGAGATACGGGCGGTGCGCCTCGATCGGCCCCTCGTTTTCATGCACGTGTGCGGTACGCACGAGCATACGATCGCGCGCGCTTCGCTGAGGGCGCTTCTTCCCGACGGAGTGCGGCTCATCGCCGGTCCGGGGTGCCCCGTGTGCGTTTGCCCCGCGAGGGATATCGACAGGGCGCTCGAAGCCGCGAAGCGGGAGAACGTCGTGATCGCCACGTTCGGCGACATGGTCCGCGTTCCTTCCTCAGAGAGCTCGTTCGAGAGGGCGAAGGCAGAGGGTTGCGACATCCGCGTGGTCTATTCGCCCGTTGACGCGGTGCGCCTCGCGCGCCAGAATCCCGAAAAAGAAATCGTGTTCATGGCGGTCGGCTTCGAAACGACGGCGGCGCCGATCGCCGCGTGCCTCGCGGACGATCTCCCCCGCAATTTCTCGATTGTGCCTTCGATGCGTCTGGTTCCGCCTGCCCTGCGATTTCTCATCGCCCGGAGCGCGGGCGCGGTAGACGGCTTCATCCTTCCGGGACACGTGAGCGCCATCATCGGGCGCTCCGGATACGCCTTTATCGAGGAAGCGTACGGTATTCCCGCCGTCATCGCCGGCTTCGAGGCGATGGACGTGATGCGAGCGGTACGCGAGCTGATCGCGCAAATCGCGGGGGGCGCGAGGGGAACTGTGGTGAATCAGTACGGGAGAGTAGTGCGTGAGCGGGGGAACGAGAGGGCGCAAGGCGCGATCGCGCGATTCTTCGAGGAAGCCGACGTACCCTGGCGTGGAATCGGAACGATTCCGCGATCCGGCCTCATGCTGCGCCGGGAATACGAAAGGCTCGACGCTGCCGTGCGTCTCGATCTTCCGGAACCGGCGGCGGCCGTGGACGTGCGGGAGGGGTGCCGATGCCATCTGGTGATTCTCGGCGAGGCGGAACCGGAAACGTGCCCTTTCTTCGGCGGCGAATGCACGCCGCGGGCCCCGTACGGACCGTGCATGGTTTCGAGCGAGGGCACCTGCAGGGCGCGGTTCGAATACCGGCCCGCCGGGCGCCGGAAAGACCAGGAAGGCGATAGCTGTTGACCGCGCCGGCCCGTTTTTCGTAGAATTACGACAGCATAGTGCACATATTTGGTCAGATACCTGTGAGAAAGCCCCTGAAGCGCGTGAACCGACCCGATACTCCCCCTGCAGGAAAGGGGCTCATGACGTGAGAAAATGGATGTTCCTCGCCGCAACCCTTTGGCTGGCGCTTGTCCCGTCGCGCTCGGTCGCATGGAATCAATCGGAAATCTCCTGGTTGACGATCACGACGGAGCATTTCTGCGTTCAGTACCACAAGGGGCTCGAGCGATACGCGGAGCATGCGGCCGCCGTAGCCGAGAGCGTGTACGGGCCGGTCACCGAAATGTACGGATACAAACCGGACGGCAAGATCTATCTGAACCTCTCCGACGTGGAGGACGAATCGCAGGGCGTTACGTACTACTACCTCAACCGTATCGATATAACCGTTACGCCGTACGATTTCTGGTTCCGGGGCTCGGCTGCATGGATCTCGAACGTCATCGCCCACGAGTTCACCCATATGGTGTCGGTTCAGAGCTCGTTCAAATACTCGCGCAGGATCCCGTCGCTCTATCTGCAGGCGGTGAATTTCGAAAAGGAAAAAAGGCCTGACGTCATATACGGCTATCCGAATCTCCAGATGTCCATTCCCATTCCGGGAGAGATCCTCCCCGGCTGGTTCGCCGAGGGAATGGCACAGTACCAGTGTTCCGGGGCATGCCACGACATGTGGGATTCCCACCGCGACATGCTGCTCAGAACAGCATTCGCGAGCGGCACCCTTCTCACGATCGACGAGATGGGAGTTTTCGGGAAAAACAGCCGCGCTTCCGAAATGGTCTACAATCAGGGATTCTCGCTCGCCGGTTTCGTGGCCCGCCGGTTCGGCGCGGATAAGCTGCGGGATCTCGCTCTCGCGTTCTCATCGATGAGAAGATGGGGTTTCGACGGGGCGTGCGAACATGTGCTCGCCTTGAGCGACGAAGAGCTCTACCGGATGTGGAAGGAGGACCTCTCCGCGAAATACGATCCCGTACTCTCGGG
>JBAZPL010000088.1:0-10520 GCA_041648155.1 Candidatus Krumholzibacteriia bacterium | reverse complement strand
TGTCGGGCCGTTTAGATGCATCCGTTACCGGTATGCATCCGGCCCCTCGCTACGGGGCTGACAGACAGTTACCCCGGTCGGCACCTTGCAGCCGACTAGAAAAGACGTGCCCTTCCCTGGGCACTCACCGCACGAGCACTATCTTCCTGGTCTCGACCGCATCTCCCGCTCTGAGCTTGCAGAAGTAGATGCCCGAAGCGGCGGTGCCGCCCGAAACCGTGCGGCCGTGCCAGGCGACCTCATAGCGGCCGGCTCCCATTTCCCCGTCCAGGACCACGGCGACCCTTCGACCCGATACGTCGTATATCGCAAGCTCCACCCGGGCCCGCGCGCTCAGCTCGAACGCGATCCGCGTCGACGGATTGAACGGGTTCGGATAGATCGAGGTGATGCGCGTCGCGGACGGCGTCACGCCGGCGATCTCTTCGACTCCCGTCGGCACAACGGCGCCGTAGCAGCCGGTTCTCGCTCGATCGTGCCTGAACATCGGCCACCAGAGCCGGCTCGTCTGGTAGTCCCCGATAAGCTCGTAGCACCGAAGCGAGCCCGACGACGCGCCCGCGATCATGACGAGCTCGATCGTGCCGTCGCGATCGATATCGTCGGCGGCCGCCGATACGCCGGCGCCCCCTCCGAGACCGATCGGGAAACCGTAGGCCGGCTCGCCGAGAGGATTCCACGAATAGAAGTCGCCTGCCGGGCCTCCGGTCATGATCTCGATGGCGCCGCCGATCGAGACGGGCGAAGGCATCGGGCTCGCCGCTGTCGTCCACGTGCCGGTGCCCTTCGGCCACCCGCCGACTATCGTCCCGTTATCATTAATCACCGTCACGAAACCTTCCCAGTGTTCCGGCGGAGGCGACGCGGCGTACAGCCTCGACGAGACGACGATCTCCATCTCCGCATCGGAGTCGATTTGCGCGAGCGCGGGAGAGGTCTCGATCGCTCCGCTCACGCGGGGTACCGTCGGCCAGACCGAGCCGTCCGATTTCCACACGTATACGGCCCCGTTCGCGGCCCCTGCGACGATCTCGAGATCGCCGTCGGGCGAAAGGACGTTCCCGATGACGGGATCGGCGACGATGACCGTATCGACGACGACCGGCCAGGAGCCGCCGTATGACGTCCCGTCAGGTCTGATGAGATGCACGCGCGATTCCACGGGCGCCGTATATCCGTAGGCGATCGCCGCTATCTCGAGCGTTCCATCGCCGTTCACGTCCCCCGCGGCGGGAGAGGTCAGCGTGCCCGTCCCGACCAGGTACGGCCACGAGCCGGCGAGCGGACTGCCGCTCCCGTCGAGGGCGTAGAGCGCTCCGCCCGCGCTGCACAGCACCTCGCATTTGCCGTTCCGGTCGAGATCGACCAGCATCGGGGTCCGGTACACGGGACTCCCGGTCGCATATTCCCAGAGCTTCGCGCCCTGATAATCATAAGCGTAGATCTTTCCGTCTTTTCCGCCGATCACGACTTCCTTGCGATAATCGCCGGTGATATCGGCCACGGCCGGCGAAGAGAAGAGCGTGTCGCCGATCGTGACGGGCCATCCGGAAGCGCTGCTGCCGTCGCCTTTCAAGGCGTAGAGCTGCCCGTCGTCGCATCCGATGATCACTTCGAGATCCGTTTCATCGGCATCGAGGCTCGCGATCGCGGGCGAGGAATGGAATCCCGAGCCGATCGTCACGGGCCAGCCCGGCTGCGCCGGGAACGACCACAGGATCTCGTGCGGGCCGCTCGCGTTGTTTGCCTCGTTCGTCTCGAGAACCGAATCTCCCGTGTCGACCCTGAACCAGCTTTTCCACGCCTTGAATACGAGCGCCTTTTCGTAGCCGGTTATCCAGACGAGGGAATCCCCCGCCGCGAGGCCGGCGACGAAGAGCCTCTGATCCCCCGTCGTTTCCGGCGGCGGAAGCGTGTCGACGTCGACGTAATAATCGGCGTAGAAACCGGTCGCGGCGAGCTCACCCGTGTTCTTGATCTTCACCGTCGCCCTGACGCTGTCCCCGAAGGCCGGCTGCACGGCGCTGAACTCGACGCTCGCGATCGCGAGGTCGGATCCTTTCACGCACCCGACGCCGAGCGCGCCGATGAGCTGCGCGCATGGGCTCAACGCGGGAGCGCACGGCGAGAAGGAGCTTATCTTGAGATCGGGCGGAGAGACACCGAGGTCGCAGAACACGGGATCCGTCGAGATATTATCGTTGATGCCGGTCTGATCGGAGAACGATCCCGCATAATCGCCTCCCGCGTTCCCGAACACGTCGCAGCACGCGACGGTCGCGCCGACGGCGGTTGTTTCGCCGTAGATGCCCCCGCCGGCCGTGGCGGACGAGATGACGCACCGCGTGAGCGTCGGATTTCCCCCGGCACCCACATATACGCCGCCCCCCTTCGCGCCGGCCGAGTTGTGATGCACGGTGCAGTTCCGGAACTGCGGCGTCGAGTTGATCATGCCGATCGCGCCGCCGGAACCGGCGGCGGCATTATCATGGAATATGCACGAATCGACGACCGAGCTCGACGCCGAGAAGTACAGACCTCCTCCGTCGTGATCGGCCTGATTCGAACGGAAGGTGACGTTTCTGATCGTCGGAGAAGCGTTCGTGACGGCGATCCCTCCGCCGTACCAGGGCGAATAGCAGTTCTCGATGACGCAGCGCTCGATGGTCACCGACGAGTTGCTGCAGTAGATGCCTCCGCCGAGGATGGTCGTGGATCCGTTCTTGATCGTAATATCACGGATCTTGATAACCTTGCTCGCCGCCGGGAAGGTGATGCAGCCTGCTCCGAGCCCGTTGCCGTCGACCGTCGTGAGCGCGGCCCCGTCGACGCCGGTGATGACGAGCGCCTTCGAGATCGAAATGCCCGCCTCGTGGTACGTGCCTTGATGCGCGAAAATCGAATCGCCGTCGTCCGCGGCCGCCACGGCCGCCGCGATCGTGGCAGCGTCGCCCGAACCATCCGCGTACACGTGCCACGAGTGGTTCTTCTCCGCGCCCGAGACGACGAGCGACACCTTCTGGGATCCGCCGTTGAGGGTTCCCTTGTGCGTGATCCGAATCGTGTAGACGCCCGGCGTCGGTGTCGCGACCACGACCTGTTCGACGTTATCGACGTTGTTGTCGTTTTTCGTTGCGGCGCTTCCGGGATTGTACACGTCGAGACGCCACGGGAGGTACGTGTCGACTCCCTTGATCGCGCGCAGGTCGAGATCGTTCACGAGCATCCGCGTCCGCGGGTTCAACGAAGGCGCGGGGGGCGAACCGGCCGGATCGTTCCAGCAGATCGTGGCCCTGAGCTCGGGAGTCGAGGCGTAGACCCGGTAACCGATTTCGATCGTCTGCCCCTGGCTGAGGGTGAACTGCTCGACGAATCCCTTGGTGTCGTCGAGATAATCCTTGTTGACGATCTTGTACGCGGCGTAGGCGTTGAGAAGCCCCCAGCCGAACAGGTAATCGGGACCGGGATTGGATCCCGCTTCGAGCGCCGCGTGAATCGCGAGCGCCTTGAGCGTCGAGGCCCACATCGCGGTGCCGCCGTGAGTATCCCGGTAATAGTCGGCGATAAGCCCGAGCGAGCCGCACACGTTCGGGGAGGACATCGACGTGCCGCTCGCGATCGCGTAGGAAGAATCGTTCGTGGAGTATGAGGACAGGAGCTCCATGCCGTTTCCGACGACGTCCGGCTTTATTCTCCCGTCGTCGCACGGGCCCGTGCTGCTGAAGGCGGCGAGAACTACGCTTGCCGGTCCTGTATAATTGAGCACGTCCTGCACCGCGCCGACCGTGAGTGTGTTCTTCGAAATCTGGAAGCCGAAGGGGATGCAGTCATAGCCCGCCGTTCCGCCGTCCCCGTTGCGCGTCTTGAAGCTGAATCGCCACGTGCCATAGCGCGCGTCCCAGTAGTAATGCTTCGTGCCCGGCGTGGGCCCGGTGTCGTCGCGGTCGTTGGAGGACGAAACCACGGGAAGGTAATTCGGCGCCGCATTCAGTATCTGGTCGTAGCCCCGCGCCTCCGAATCGTAGAGCCCGAAATTGTAGTCCTCGACCTCGCTCACCGCCGTGTCGCCGTACCAGTAGTAGTAGCTGTTGCCCGTGTTGAAATACCAACCCGCGAGATAGCCGTATGAATGGTTCGAGAGGTTCGCGCCCGCGGCGGCTTCGGCGGCCATCTCGCTTCCGTCGCTGTTCCACTCGAAGGCACGGATGGTCGCCGCGTAGGACATCCCTTTGACCCCCGCCCGGATCCCGGTCGCGATCATCGTTCCCGCCACGTGCGTCGCGTGCCCCGCTATCGTGCTCGGATTCGCATCGGCCCAGGTGACGCGGCCGGTCAGCTCGCGATGCGTCGTTCGCGGCTTGCCGCCGTCCCAGAGCCTGAGAACGAAACCGCTCCCGCCTCCGATCGCCATATTCACCGAATCGGCGCGCGTCGAAATCGCCGCATTGGTGTTGAACGTCGCGTAATAACGCGGGAAGCCGTTCAAAATCTTCTGAAGCTCGAAGAAGCTTCCGTCCTGGCCGGTTCCCCGGATCGGCCAACCGTTCTTCGCGGCGAGGGCGTGGGCGACCGCGCGGTCGGCGTCGCTCTTCACGGCGAGATCCCTGGACATTTGTCTCAGATCCGCCTGCTGGGCGAACGCTCCGAACGAAGCGGCAGCCATCACGACGACGAAAATGCCGATACCGAGACAAGCCTTCTTCATCGGGAACCTCCGATCAAAACAGCGAAAGAACTCATGATACAAGCATCATCTCGTGATAATAATAATAATTCCAATATACATATACAATGTATTATTGTACCACAATTTATAGAGTTAATTCAATAAAAAAGGGCGGCCCCGGAGGGCCGCCCTTCAGATAAATGCCATTAACCTTCGGCGCGGGAAGCCATTATCTCAAAAGTACGAGTTTCTTCGTTTCGAAAGCACGCCCGGCCGTGAGCCTGCAGAAATAGATCCCCGATGCGGCATTCCGGCCCGTGCCCGTGCGGCCGTTCCAGATCGCTTCATAGCGTCCGGGCAGCATTTCGCGGTCAACGAGAACGGCCACGGAGCGGCCCGATACGTCGTAGATCGCGAGCACAACTCTCGATGCGGCGCTCACGTCGAATGCGATCCTCGTTACGGGATTGAACGGATTCGGATAGATCGAACGAAGGCTCGTGACGGAAGGAGTCGCCGCGCCGTGATCGTCGTCGACGCCGGTAACCGGCTCGTAGCCGTACGCCCCGCTCCGCGCCGGCCCCCGGCGGAACATGGGCCACGGGAGCGCGTCGGACGGAGCATGGCTCGTGCAGAGCTCGTAAGCGTAGAGCGAGTCGTCGCCCGACACGGCAAGGACCTCGACCCATCCGTCGCCGTCGATGTCCCCCGCCGCGGGAGTCGAGACGATCGAAGGGCAGCAGGAGAACGACAGAGCGAGATCCGCCGCGTCGATCCGGCCATCGGGGGTCGCCGCGAGAGCGTCGGGCGGCCTCCCGATAACGATCGGCGAGAGAAGCGCGCCGGGATCGGAGGGCCCCTGCCAGATCTTTCGCGAATCGACGAGCGCGCCCTTCCCGCTGATGACGCTCGTGAGGCCTTCCCAGAAGATGTTCCCCTCTATCAAAGTCTGCCGCTTCGACGTCACGGCGATGTCGAGATAACCATCGCTGTCAAAGTTCGCGAGCGCGGGAGAGGACTCTATCGTTCCGGGAACCTGGACCGGCGGGAAGCATTGGTTCCCTGCGGCATCCCACGCATACACCAATCCGTTCTTTGCCGCCGCGACGATCTCGAGACTCTGATGGTTGCCGGCGACGTCGCCGATGACCGGATCCCCTGCCAGGGTCGTCGGATCGACGACGACGGGCCAGCCGGCGCAGGTCGTGCCGTCGTCATTAAAAAGATACACGCCATCCAGGATCTCTGCATGCATCATCGCGGTCCCGAGGCCCGCTTTCCCCGGAACCGGAAACATGGATTGACGGATAAAAACCGCAATTTCCGCCCTTCCGTCACCATCGACGTCGGCGGCCGCCGGGGCGCTGAAGGGATCGTAGTACCCGAGGCCGCCATACGGTGTTCCGTCACCCTCGAGAAAAAGGAGCGACGCCTGCCAGGTAATATCACCGCAGAGAACCTCGAGCTTCCCGTCGCCGTCGAGATCGGCGAGCGCCAGTATGACTGCATATCCGCTGGTTGCCGGGTATTCCCAGAGTTTGACTCCGGCGCTCGAATACGCCATAACCAGCCCGCTGGCGTTGCAGGCCAGGATCTCCTTGCCCGAATCTCCGGTGATGTCTCCCGCGGCCATCGGATAGACAGCGACGCCGCAATCGACGGGCCAACCCGCGAGGGGCGTTCCGTCCGATTTCCATGCGTAGAGATTTCCGTCGTCGGAACCGGCGAACACCTCGAGCGTGCCCGGCGTACCGTCCGCGTCGACGAGAAGCGGCGACATGCGACCGCTCGTCGCGATAGCGACGGGCCAGCCCGGCTCGCGCGGCGCGATCCAGCCGATCGAATCCGGCCCGTTCACGTTGTCGGTCTCGTCCGTTTCGACGACCCAACCGCTCGCGTCGACGGCGACCCAGCTCTTCCATTCGCCTATCGTGTCGCTCGTGACAGGTCCCGCCGTGAACATGACGGTGTCCCCGACCGCGAGCGAGTGAACGACGCGCCGGAAGTCGCCCGCCTGGCCGGGGCCGGGCGCCGAAGAGCAATTCGAATAAAAGTCGATCGCGAAGCTGTCGGCGTCGACGGCGCCCGTATTCTGGACGACGGCCGTGACGAAGACGGCGCCGTGCGCGGGCGCGACGTTTCGGCTGTATTCGACGAGCGTGAGCACGAGATTCGGAGCGATCCGGCAGTCGACCCGGTGCGCGCCGATCAGCAGGCCGCACGGGCTTGCCGCCGGGGCGCACGGCGATGTGTCGTACAGATGATAGTCGAATGCCCCCGCGTCGCAGAACGAGGGATCGCTCGATATGTTGTTATTCAAACCTGTCCGGTCGGTCGTGCTCCCGCCGTAGTTGCCGCCGGCGTTGCCGTACACGTCGCTGCACGAGATCGTCTGCGTGCCGCTTCCCGTATAGATGCCCTCCTTGAGAAGATTGAAGGCGACGATCGAACGAACGATGGTATTCTGGTTGCCATAAAAACTCTCGATCCCGGCGCCGTAATACGCGGCCGAGTTTCCGACGATCGTGCAGTTCTCCATCGTCAGGTTCGTCGAGCTGTAAAGGCCTCCGCCGCCGTTTCGCGCGACGTTCGAATTCACACCCGAGTTCTTGAGGGTGCAGAACGCGTTCGTCCCGTTGAAAAGCCCCCCGCCGAACGAGCCGGTGTTGCCCGCGATCGTGCACGAATCGATGCGCGCGCGGGCCGATATGATATAGATCCCACCACCCGATTCCGTGTTCGCGAGATTGCCGATCACCGAGCAGCCGACGATATCCATACTGGAGGATGTCTGGACCGCGATGCCGCCTCCCGATTTCGCCGCCGTATTTCCCGAGAACACGCAGCCGGCGATGCGCCCCTTAGCCTCCTTGCAGTAGATGCCCCCCCCGTTCGTGTCGACGCGGTTGTTGGTGACGGTGCATCCGAGTATCTTTGCGGAAGATTTCTCGATATAGAAACCGCCGCCCCTCGCTCCGCCGCTCGTGATGCAGCTGTCGACGACGCAACCGCGGATGACGGGACTCGAGCTCAGGCAGCGAATGCCGGTAAGGGCCGCATGCCGTATCGTGAGCCCCTCGAGCGCCGAGGTCGAATCCTCGCCTCCCGTGTAGCCGAATCCCCAGTGAATCTCGCCGACCGAGCCTCCGCAATCGACGATCGTCGAATCGGGCCCGCTCGCGGAACGTATCACGAGGTTTTTGCCGGCGAATTCGATGTCGCGATTCCCCGCGCCCGCATAGACGCCCGCGGCCAGAACGATGGTGTCCCCCGCGACGGCGCGATCGACGGCCGCCTGGATCGTCGGGGCCTCCCCCATCCCGTCCGCACGCACGTACCACGAGGTTTTCGAATGGCAGTGCGGGCCGAGCGCGCCGATGAGCTCGCCGCAGGGATTGCCGCCCGCCAGACACGGCGAGCCGTCGCCGATCCGGTAGTCGAGGCGGGCGAAGTCGCAGAACTGGGGATCCTTCGAGAAGTTGTCGCCGGACTCCATCTGGCCCGCAAGACCGCCGCTGAAATCCCCGCTCGAGTTGTCGAACATGTCGCAGCAGGTGAAAGCGACACTCCCCGGCGAACCGTCCTGGTGCGCCCCCACCCCTATGAGGGTGAAGGCGACGATCGTATTTTGGATGGAGCCTCCGCTCATCTCGTCGAAATACAATCCTCCGCCGAGCCCCGACGCAGCGTTGTGGCTCACGGTGCAGCGGGAGATCGTCGGGGAGGCGACATCGCAGGCGATACCGCCGCCGTGGTATACGCTCGCGACGTTTCGCGCGACGACGCAAGCGTAGATCGACGGGCTGCCGGAAAGAACGTAGATGCCGCCGCCGTTCTCCGCGGTATTCGCAAGAATCTTGCACGACCGCAGAGCGCCGTCCCCACTGATAAAGACACCGCCGCCGCGAGTCGCCTTATTCTGGGTTATGATACACCCGACGATTTCGGCGTAGGGACCGGCGCAGTGAACGGCCCCCCCGTCGCCTTCATCTTTGTCCCCTTCGACCGAACCGCCCCTGAGCGTAAGATCCTCGATCCGCGAAGGACCGGCTCCGGACGAAACAATGGTGAAGCAGCGGCCGAGCCCTTGCGCGTCGACCATGGTTATCGCGGGGCCCCTGATTCCCTTGATGACAAGCGGCTTGTTGACGAAGATGTCGTGCTCGCGATACACCCCCGGGTATACGAAGATCTGGTCGCCGTCGCTCGCCGAATCGACGGCGGCGGCTATCGTCGGAGCGTCCCCCAGGCCACCGGCGTACACGTGCCACGTCTTCGCCCGCACGACGCCCGAAACGACGATCGAGAAAGCCTGCGAGCCTCCCTCGAGGGAGCCCTTTTGGCTTATCCGCACGACATAGATGCCCTCTTCGGGGTTCGCGATGTGCACCTGCTCGACGTTATCCCGGTAATTGTCTCCCTTGGCGGCGGGGCTCGCGGGATTCAGGGGATCGAGCACCCACGGTTCGTGCAGAGCACCATCCTTGTCCACGCGGATGTCGAGATCGTTCACGAGCATGAGATCGGCCGGGTCGAGCGCCCACGCGGGCGGCGTGCCGGCCGGATCGGTCCAGCAGACGGTCACCCTGAGCTCGCTCGCCGTCCCGGTGCTCCGGTAGTAGAGCTCGACCGGAACGCCGTCGCTCAACGTGTACTCCTCGATGAGCCCTTTCCTGTCGTCGAGATCGAGCTCGATATGCCGGTACGCCGCGTAGGCGTCGAGAAGACCCCATCCAAAGCTGTAATCGGGGCCGGGCGCGTCGCCCGCCTCCCTCGCCGTATGGAGCGCGAGGGCCTTGAGCGTCGCAGCCTTCATCGGGACCCCGCCGTGATGATCCTTGTAATAGTCCTGAAGCAAGGCAAGCGATCCGCATACGTTCGGGGAGGCCATCGACGTCCCGTAATACGTTTCGTAGGACGTGTCGGAAGCCGCGACGCTCGAATAGACCGCCCAGCCGTTCCCGCAGATGTCGGGCTTGATGCGCCCGTCGTCCGTCGGGCCCCAGCTGCTGAAGGGAGTCATCACGACAGATTCGGGTCCGGTATATTCGGTTACGTCCTCGACGGCTCCTATCGTGAGGGCGTTTTTTGCGACGGCCGGCCCGTTCGAAAGGCAGTCGTACCCCAGGGGGGCGCCGTCGTCGTCGCGGAGCTTCGTGCTCAACTTCCAGCCCTGCGCCCTGGCATCCCAGAAGTAGTGCTGGACGGCGCCCGGAGAAAAGTCGTTGCGGTCGTTGCCTGCCGAATATACGGGCAGGTAATTGGGCGCCGCATAGAGGACCTCGTCGATGGCACGAGCACTCCCGGAGTAGAAACCGAAGAGGTAGTCCTCGGTCTCGCTGATGGCGGTGTCGCCGAACCAATACCAATCGCCGAGATCGATCCATCCGCGGACATAGCCGTACGAATGGTTCGAGAGAAAGAGCCCGCGCGACGCCTCGCCCGCCATCTCCGCCAGGTCGTCGTCCCACTGGTATGCGCTGATCCTCGCCTCGGGCGCCATGCCCTTCGCCTGCGGCCTTACTCCCGAAGCGATCATCGTCCCCGCGACGTGCGTTGCGTGCTCGTCGATGACCGGGGTCTTCGTGTCCCTCCAGAAGACTCGCGACGCGAGCTCCTGGTGCGTCGTGCGCGAGGCGTTGCCATCCCAGAGACCGATCGTGAAATCGCTGCCTCCCCCGATGTAATACTGCACGCTGTCGGTTCGCGTCGTCCTCGCCGCGTCGCGATTGAACGTCGTATAGTAAAAGGGAATCCCATGCTCGATACCCTGAAGCGCAAACGACTTTCCGCCGGGGAGAACGCCCGCTGCCGGCCAGCCGAGAGAGTCGGCGAGCCCGCGCGCCCGTTCGCG
>JBAZPL010000087.1:0-10622 GCA_041648155.1 Candidatus Krumholzibacteriia bacterium | reverse complement strand
GTTCGCGAAGGGTACATGAATCGCGACGAGGCGATCGAGCGCCTCGAGCAGCCGGGGAATCCTGAAATATTGAAAATGGTGCGCACGCGGCTCGGGATGGATTGAAACGTCTCCCGCGGTGACCTCTCAGGGCCGGCCCGCTCGCTCGCTCGCGGCGAGCCACCGGATGCAGCGCCGTATGACTTCGTGCTGCCATTCCCGCAAGGTGTACATGTGGTTCGCGTCGCTGATGATCTCGGTCGTGACGAGCCCTTCGCCGGCGCGCACGTCTCCCGGATACTTCTCGAGGAAAGCGCTCTCGTATTCCCACTTGAAGTTGTCGTTGTCCCCGAAGACGAAAAGGATCCGCTCGCCGCGGGTGACCACGGCGCGGTAGGCCGCTAGGAAGTCCTCATTGAACTGGAGACCGCTGCCGGTAACGGTCGAAGTGGCACTCATACTTTTCTTTCCCTGCGCCTGCTGCGCAGCCGTCGCGGCGGCAGGGGTCGCCGGGACCACCTTCGCCTGCGCGGCCGCCTTCGCCGCCGAGCCGCTGCCCTTTCTCTTCAGGATCCGCCGTGCAGTGCTCGCGAGACTCATGCGCGATGCCTTGAAGATCATGGTATATTCGCTCTGCAGGGTTATGAATCGCCACCACGCGCGAGGATTGAAGATCTTGCGCGCGTACAAGCCGAAGTAGAAACGGGCGTATCCATCGCTCATCCGGATCTCCTCGTAGGAGAGCCCCGAGAGCATAACGGGGATGCTGAGGAGCATCGAATAGTTGATCAGCCGGGAGCGGGAATGGGCGAGGAGGTTCGTAATGGCACCCCCGCAGACGCCGAATACCGCTATGCTCCGGTTGCCGGAGCGCTCCCTGAGAAATGCGGCCGCTCCGACGACGTCGTCGGCGAAGAGACCCGTCTGGATCCTTCTGAACAGCTGCCTCTGATCAAGGTTCCCGATACCATCGGGCGACCTCCCCATGCCGTGCGGATCGAAGCAGAGGGACGCGATCCCTTCCCGCGCAAGCTGCCGCGCCGCGCGCGTGTTGAATCTGAACGCACCGTTCATCCCGATGAGCCCGCCGTGAGTGAACACGACCTCGATGCCGGTCGACCCCGGGGCTTCGGGGGAGTAGTGCACGCCGTACAGCATCCCCCCCGACGGGGAGGAGAAACGAACCGCCGCCTCCCGCACGCCCTCGTTGACGATTTCGCCGGTGATGGCGGAGCCGCGGGTCGTCGCGGCGGCGCCGAGGCCCGCCGGAGCTTGCGGGGCTCCCGGGCTGGCGGAGGCTCCCGCGCGTTCCGGGACTCGCGGCGCTCCAGCGCCGTCGAGCGCCGCAACGTGCGCGCCTATTTCCCGCATGAAATTCGGAGCGATTGAAGTGAATATGCGATTGTTGAGCCAGAACCGGTTGTCTCCGGTCACGGCGACCGCCTCGCATGATGCACCCGCCTCGCGGTACGCGGCGACGAGAGCGGCGCATTCCGGGTCTTCCGGCGCTTCACCCTCGCGGATATCGAATACCACGATCGCGGGAGGCGAGGCGCGAAGAGGGGCCGGCATCGAGACCGTCTCCGATTGCTCGAAGAAACCGCGCGAGATGATGTAGCCGTCGATATTGTTCATGCGGTAACCCGACCGCACGCAGTCCCCTCCCGCGAGGAGCTCCTTGACGATCTCCTCGCGGGTCATCACCGCCCTCTTGAATATCGAATACTGGCCCGCGACGTTGCCGCGGAGCGCCGCCATGAGCGTCTTCCGCCACGAGGCCACCGGCTGAACAAGGAACAGGGAATCCACGTCGTCCCGCGCGGCGGCGACCCGCTCGGCGAGCGCGGCTCCCCACCGGACCCCGAGGAGGGTGATTCGGGAGCAGCCCCGGCTCCTGACCAGCTCGCACGCGTCGTGTATGTTTCGCTCGAGCCCCGGGACGTCGACGACATCCGTGTCGCCGGGGCTGTTGCCGTAGCCGTGATAATCGAAGGAGAGAACGGTGAATCCGTCTTCGGCGAGGCTCCGGGAGAGATTCGCCAGCACGCGCTCGCACCAGAATTTTTCCTCAAAAAGCGAATCGCAGATGACGACGCCGCGCGCTCCCGTGCCGGCGCTCTCCCGCGGCTCCCAGAGAACGCCGTAGAGCGGACCGTGCGAGCCCTGAAAAAAGAAGTTTCGATCGTCGATCACGTTCACCGTTCCCGTCCGCACCTCGCCGCGAGGCACACGCAATTCGCCGGAAAGTATAATGCAAGGAGGATACCAGAAAAAGGGCTTTCGCGGAAGGTGCCGCTGCCGGGGGCGCCGGGGGCGGCGCTTATCGGCCCAAATATCGATTGCCGCGGCGGAGCGTCATGCAATAAACTCCAACCGCAATGAGCAACAATAAGCTGATTCTTGCCGCGGTGGGGTTATTCACCCTAATCACCACGCTCGCGCTTCTCTACTCGGTCAAGGCGGGCATCGCGTTCTTCGCGGGCGGACTCCTCATCACTGTCGTATTCTTCAAGCCCTTCTGGGGGCTTCTTCTCTATCTCGCGCTGATCTACCTCCGCCCGCAGGAGTTCGTCACCTCGCTTCGAGCCCAGCCAATCATGCTGCTGTTCTCCATCATGGTCCTCATCATATTTTTCATCCATAACGCGATTCAGAAACGCAAGCTCCTCGCCCTCGACTTCCGCCAGGGCAACTTCATGATTGTTTTTTTTGCCGTGATCATCCTTAGCCAACTCCAGCGGTTCTACCTCGAGGGCACAAGGAACGCCTTCGACACGTTCCTCCCCGTTTTCATTCTCTTCTTCATGATCATCAACCTCGTCTCGAACTTCGTCGAGCTGAAGCGAACGTATATACTTCTTCTCGTTATGACGGTATTTCTCGCCGCGAACGGCATTCTCCAGTACCACCGCGGCTACGACATCGCCGGTCAGACGGCGATCGAAGGGCGAATTCGCTGGATCGGAATATTCGAGGATCCGAACGACCTCGGGCTCGCGATTCTCACGTTCACCCCGTTCGTTCTCCTCAAGTTACTGCGGAAGGAGAGCCCGTGGCATCACCGACTCGGCTACAGCCTCATCCTCTGTGTGCTCATCTACGCGCTCTATCTCACGAACTCCCGCGGCACCTTCATCGGCCTCCTCGTCGTGTTCACCTATCTCTTGTCGCGCGCGTGGGGGGTTGTGCGGGGGCTCCTTATCGCGGTCGTCCTCGGCGCCGCCATGTTCCTCGCGGGTCCGAGCCGCCTCGCCGACATGTCCACGAACGAGGAGTCGGCGAGCGGCCGCATCGATGCATGGTCGCAGGGACTCGAACTTCTCAAATGGCGCCCCGTACTCGGAGTGGGTTACAGGAGCTTCACCGAGTATCACCCACTGACCGCCCACAACTCGGTCCTCCTCTGCGCGGCCGAGCTCGGCATCGTGGGCCTGTACGTGTGGCTGCTCCTCATCGTCACGTCATTCCACGAGACGCTCATCGTCGAGGAGCGGGGGAAGGGGGGGGAGTACGCGTTCTACGCACGAGTCCTTCAGCTCTCGATGATCGGGTTCTTCTCGGCGGCCTTCTTTCTCTCGCGGACGTACAATGACGTCCTCTTCATCATCCTCGCGCTCTGTACGCTGCTCTCGTGTTTCGGCCAGAAGCGCTTCGGGTACCGCATCCCGTTTCTTTCCCGAAACATGGCGCTCGCCGTGCTCTTCATCTCGCTCGGGCTCATCGCGATGATCAGGGTGATCGTAATCTTCTGACGAGGAAGGTCGCATGCGGATCCCGAAAGACATACTCGTTTGGCTCCCCGGATGCATCGCGAGGCGGCGCCCGCCCATCCAGCGCCCCGCGAACGTCCTGTTCGCGTTCGCAGATCACTTCGAGCCGGAACAGCGGCCGGACGATCCGCCCGAGCTTCAGATAAGCCGTATCAGCAAATGGATCGCGCGGTACGAGGCCGCGGCCGAGGGACATGCGGACTTCCGCGGCAGATCTCCGCGGCACACGTACTTCTTCCCGGAGGAGCAGTACCGGCCCGAGGGGCTCGCGCTGCTCGCGGACCACTGCGCGAGGGGTTTCGGCGAGGTCGAGGTGCACATCCACCACGACGGCGACACCGGAGACATCTTCCGGATCAAGATCGCCCGCTTTATCGAGCGACTCGCGGGGCACGGGCTCCTCTCCCGCGACCGCTTCGACGGGAGGATCAAATACGCGTTCATCCACGGCAACTGGTCTCTCGACAACTCCCGCGCCGACGGCCGGTGGTGCGGCGTCAATAACGAGATCACGCTCCTGAGGGAAACGGGATGCTACGCCGATTTCACGATGCCCTCGGCTCCCGTCAAAGGGGGGACACAGACGCGCACGGCGAACTCGATCTATTTCGCCGACGACGATCCCCTTCGCCCCAAATCGCACGACAGGGGACGATCCGTCGTTTTCGGGGGAAAGGGGAGCGGCGACCTTCTCCTCATTCAGGGCCCCCTCGCGCTCAACTGGCGCGGCAGGGCCCGGGGCGTCTTTCCCCGGATCGAAAACGGCGACGTCTCGTCGACGAGCCCCGTGACGCGCGACCGCGTGCGCCTGTGGATCGACCGGCGGATCGGGGTGCGGGGGAAAACGGACACCGTTTTCGTCAAGGTGCACACGCACGGCCTGAAGCCCCGCAACTTCGATTTTCTCTTCGGGGGAGGGATCGAGACCGCGTTCGGCCTCCTCGAGAAGGAGTGCGGAGACGCGGAGCGTTTCCGCCTCTATTACGTATCCGCGCGGGAGATGGCGAACGTCGTCTACGCTTTCAACGACGGCGTGGATCGCCCGATCGAGGAGCTCTTCGATTACCGGCTCGCGCCGCCCGGCGGCAGTCGCTGAGCGGACCGGGCGCTACCGCACGACGAGAATCGCCTGTTTCTCGACCACGCGACCCGCGGCGTTTCTGATCAACAGGAAATACCTTCCGCTTGCCACGTCGGACGCGGCGGTGTTCTTGCCATTCCACGTGGTTTCCGTACCGCTCCAGGTGATGTCCTGTATCTTTCGCCCCGCGAGGTCGTAGATCGCGATGCTCCCGTCCTCGGGAAGGCTTATGAGCTTCAGAACGCCCCGGTCGGGCCGGTAGGGCATCGGATAGATCCTGATGGAGGCCGAAACCATCAAGTTGCCGCGGTCGCCCGGCTCGTCGTCATCCTCCCTGGCGATGAGCGCCGCGTCGCTCACGGAAGCTCCGGAAATCGCGCGAACAAGAATCGTCGCCGTCCCGTCTCTGGAATCATCGTCCTGAGCGGCCGCGAGAACGACCGTTTGATCGGCATTCCAGTTCGACGTGGTGAAAACGAGGGAAGCGCCCGACTGGACGCTGATGTCCTCGTCCCCGCTCAGACGCGAAACCGACACGGAGACGTTCGCCGGAGGCTGATTACCGAGCCTGACGCGGAATTGGGCCGTGCTCCCTTCCACCACAACCACCGTATCGCTGTCGAGCACAAAATAGAGCGCGTCATCGTCGATCTCCATCGCGACGAGCGTGACGTCGGGCACCGCCGGACCTGAAGTGCCGTGAACGAGAATCGCCGCCGCGCCGTTTGCAACGTCGATGTCGACGGCCGCGGCGAGGGTGACCGTCTGATCGACGTCCCAGTTCGAAGTCGTAAAAATCAAAGAGCCGCCCGATTGGACGCTGATGTCCCCATCCCCGCTCGAACGGGAGACGAGCGCGGAAACGCTCGACGGCGGCTGGTTGCCGAGCCTGACGTGGAACTGCGCAGTGCCGGCCTCGGGCACCGCAAGCGTGCTCTGATCGAGCACGAAGGCGAGCACGTCGTCGTCGTTTTCCACGAGCTTGATCGTTCTGAGGGGCGCCGACGCTCCGGCCGATACGTACACGATTACGTCGGCCGAGCCGTTTTCGACGTCCGCGTCGTTCGCGGCGGCGAAGGTCGCCGTCTGGTACGCGTCCCAGTTCGAGGTCGTAAACGAGAGCACGGAGCCCGACTGAACCGAAAGATCGGCGTCGCCGCTCGAGCGCACGAGCGTCACCTCGACCGCTCCCGGCGGCTGCGCGCTCAGCTTCACTCCGAGCTCCGCGGTGCCGTTCTCGGGAACGTCGATCGTGTCGGCGCTCGTCACGATGGCAAATTCGCTCACCGGGGGGCTCGTCGTGAAGCCCTGGGAAGCCGAAATCGTCAGCGATGCCCCGGCGGCGTCGTGCGAGACGGCCCGCGCGAAGTAGATCTGGTTCTTCGAGAGCCCGCCGATCACCATCGCGTGCTGTGTCGCAAGCGTCGTCGTCGAGGCGCTCTCAAGGACGGTCGTCGTTCCGAGCTGCCAGTACCGCACCTTGCCCGTCGTCGGCGCGGCCGTGGACCAGTGCACCCGGCAGGTCGCGCTGTCGATCGTGATGATTGAATCGATCCGGCATTGGCTCTTGAGCGATTCGGACGCGGCTTCGGAAATGGTGAGGCCCGAAACCATGGCGGAGAACAGGCCCAGCGTCCCCGCCGCGGTCTGCGACCGGAGGCTGTAATGGTATCTCGTATCGTTATCGAGGGCGCCGTCCGCGTCGACGTATGAGGTGTCCGAGACGGCCACCGATCCGATCGGGACGAAATCGGCCAGATTGCTCGTGACCGACCGGTAGACGAGCACCCGGTTCGCACTCGGGTCGGACACCTGCGCCCAGTGAATCGTATAGGCAATAGTCGTCTGTGAATAGACGGGAGACGCGCATGCGAGCAGCGTCGCGACCGCAGCGAGGCCAATCGACTTCATAACGTTCATTCGTTCCCCTTCACGCCCATACCTTGTACGATATGTTTCCAGGGGCGTTTTGTCAATTTTCAAGAGCGCGAATCGCCAAAATGCAATACGGCATGGGCAATCGGCCCGCGTGCTCCTGCCGGCGGCACCGCCGCCCGGAGCCTGAAGAGACGGAGCTTCCGATGTCTCGTTATTCCCAGAACGCTCCTTTGACTCTCCATCGTTTCGCGCCGGACCATTGTTCACCGGCTGGGCACAGGCTGCATAACCTCGTGAGACCACTCGAGGGGAAGGAAAATGCAATCGCTATTCCAGCTCGGCGCTCCCCGGAAGCGCGGCCTGCCTGCGCCGGCGATTTAGCGGCTCGCCCCGGCGTTCTCCCGCGCGGCGCGCTCGAGCAGACGGCCGAGCGCCCGGGCGTTATCCTCCCAGGAGCCGGCCGGGCATTCGATGCGGGCCCGGTCCCACGGCCGTCCGAGCGTCTCCGTGAGCGCGCCGGCGAGCGCCCCCGCGTCGCCGCGGCGGAACAAGACACCCGAGCCCGCGGAGACCACCTCGGGCACCCCCCCCGTGTCGGCTGCGACGACGGGTGTGCGGCACGCGAGCGCTTCGAGTACCACGTTCGGCGTCCCTTCCGCGAGGCTCGGAAGGCAGAAAACGTCGCAGGCGTTCAGCCACGTTCCCATGAGCCGATGGGGAATACGCCCATGGAACATCACCTTTTTTTCGGGCGGGAGAGCCCGGGCCAGCCCGGCAAGACGCCTCCGCTCGGGGCCATCCCCGACGATATGCAGCTCGGCGGCGGTGTCGAGCTTCCCGAACGCCTCGATGAGAATATCGATTCCCTTCACGGGCTCGAAGTTCCCTGCGTAGAGAACGATCCGCTTTGATTCGTCGAGATGGAGCTCGCGGCGCGCTGCGCCCCTGTCGAACGGCCGGAAGAGGCCGCGGTCGATACCGTTGTAGATGACGTGAATCTTGCCGGCGTCCACCCCCTCGGCGACGAGCCGCTTGCGAAGCGCGGCGCTTACCGAGACCACCTCCCGCGCCCACCGCATCGTGTCGAGGATGCGGCGCTTGCGGACAGGGTACTCCATATGCTCGTTGATGTCGCTCCCGTGGATGCGCGCGACGAACGGAATATCGTATCTTCCCGCGAGGAGCGCCGCGGCGAAGCAGTCGGGATATGCCCATGTGGCGTAAACGACGTCGGGACGATCCGTTCGAACGAGCCGGTCGAACAGCGCCGCGATCGATCGTTCGTAGAAGGCGCCGTAGGAGCGGCGCATGATCTTCGGCGTGTAGAAATAGGGCGGGTAGTGCACCGTCATGAGGCCCCGGCATTCCTCGAGCGGCTCGGGCTTCCGGCCGTGAAGCACGAGCGCCGCGTATCGCGGCCAGGGCACGGGGACGATCAACCGGAGCTCGTGGAACGCGGCGAGGTGCAGGATCTGCTGTTTGTTGAAAGGAGCGAGCCCCGGCCGCATGACATCGGGAAAGAGATTCGTTATGCAGATGACTTTCATGCGTCCTTTTCTCCCTGCGCGAGAGCGGCATCGAGCGCGGCATTCCCTTCCCACCGGTTCAGGTAGAAGTTCAAGATGAAGAAGCCAATGATCCCACCGAGCACGCGCGAGACGAGGGTGACCACCGCGGCGCCGAGCGCCCCGTACGGCGGGATGAAGATGAGGTTGCCCGTGAAGTTGAGCACAAGATTTATCGCCGCGATCATCGCAAAAAGCTGCGGCTTGTTGAGCGAGTGGCCGACGAGGTTGATGGGGTTGAGAACCGTGAGCAGAATGAACGCCCCGACGAGTATCTGGAACAGGCCAACGGAGGCGGCGTATTCGGCGCCGTAGAACGTGAGAATGATCTGCTTCGCGAAAATGATGAGCATGAGACACACAACCCCCACGAGTCCCGTCACCTTGAGGGTGCTCCGGAAATAGCGGTACACTTGCGCCTTCTTCGTGAACTTCGCCACCTTGGGCAGAAACACGACGTTCAGCGTCTCCGGCACCATCTCGATCGGGCGAACGAGCATGAAAGCGACCGAATAGATACCGACCTCGGTCGCCTGCTTGAAGTACCCGAGCATGAGAACGTCGAGCCGGTCGAAAAGCATGTAAAACAGACTAAAAGCGAACAGCCACCCGCTGTAGCGGAGCACCCCGCCGAGGGGATACCGCGTCCCCACCTTCTGCGTATAGTATTTTCTCGGTATGAGAAGCGACATCACCGTAAAGCCGATGAAGATCTCGGCGAGGTTGATGATCATCGTGCTGTTGACGTTGAGGAGCGCGAAGTACGAGAGGAGCATGAGGAGGAGCAGGCGCGCGAGCGAGGCGAAAACGTTGATCAGGGCCTCCTGCTTGAACCGCTCATATGCCCGAAGCACCGCGTCCGAGTGGTGATACATGTTGAATATGAACGCGCCCAGCCCGGCGAGGCGCAGGGGAACCGTGAGATCCGCGTTGCCGTAGGCGCGCACGGCGACCACCGGCGCGAGGAAGTATGCGAGCGCCATGAAGCTGCCCGATATCGCCAGGCGCAGGAAATATATCCGCCGGAACATGCCGATGGCGTTCTCGTCGTCCTTCTGGGCAATATAGTGGGAAAGCTTCCGGATCATCGTGGTCGTGAGCCCGAGCTCGATCACGGAGGTTGCGATTCCCATGATGACCGAGGCGATCGTAACGAGCCCCACGTTCGCCGCGCCGAGGGTGCGAACGACTATGATGCTCGCCACGAAGCGAAGCACCGCGGTCATGACCCTGCTTGAATATATATAGGCGAGATGGCGGACGCTTTCGCGTCTGAGCAAGCCTACGATCCAAGATTTCGGGAGGTGCAATAGCCTCATAGGGACTACCACGGCGCCACCTTCACCCGATGATTATACGGATCGAGCCCGACGAGTACGGCATTCGGCAACCAAGCAATTGACTTGCCAATCGAAGACATGTTTCTTATACTAGTCCCCGGAATTCTTGTATACACATTTTTGATGCGGACTTGAGCGGTGCCGTCTGGCACTGTCGCCCGTCGCCCGCGCCGCCGACACGGAGCCTTCAGGAAGAGAGCACAATGACGAAACGGCATGCGCTCGGATATGTCCTCGCCGCGGTACCACCAGGATTGGCGCGGAGCTTTCGCCTCGCGCGCCACGGGAACTACCTCACCGTCCTGTGCTATCATCGGATTCTCGATCTTCCCCCGGATTTTCCCTTCGACGAAGATCTCGTGAGCGCCTCGGCGGCGCAGTTCGACGGCGAGCTTCGCTTCATCTCGCGGCATTACCAGGTCATCAATTTCAAGATGCTCCGTGAACACCTCAAGAAGAATGGAAAATTGCCTCCGCGCGCCCTGATCATCACCTTTGACGACGGCTATATCGACAACTATGAGGTGGCATACCCGCTTTTAAAAAAGCACAGTCTCACGGCGGTCATGTTCGCGACGGCGGGCTTCATAGGCGTCAGGAGGCTATTTTGGTGGGACCGCCTCGCCTACGTCGCGAAGACCGCAAAGCGCTCGTCGGCCGCGATCGAGGAACCGATCCGTCTCGCGATCGATCTCGATTCGTTCGCCACGAAACAGGCCGCCGCCCGGCACATCATCGCCTCGGTGAAGACGCTCCCGGAAAACGACAAAGAGATCCTGATCCGGCGCCTCGCGGCGGACCTCAAAGTCGAGATCGATGAAAGCCGGTTCGCGATGACGATGGGATGGAACCAGTTGCGGGAAATGAGCGCGGCGGGGATCGAAATCGGGGCTCATTCAGTCAACCACCCGATTTTCTCGAACATCGATCACGGCCTGCTGGCGAACGAGATCTCCCAGTCGAAGCGGATCATCGAGAAGGAGCTCGGCGACGAGGTAATCACCTTCGG
>JBAZPL010000086.1:0-10824 GCA_041648155.1 Candidatus Krumholzibacteriia bacterium | reverse complement strand
TGTATTCCCAACCCTCGGGTTGGGAGGTATCGTAAACGTTTGCTATTATGGTAACCTGCGGTCCCCGCTCGCTGAGTATATGGAGAGGCTTCAGCACGTAGAGGGTTCGGATAACGGTATACGTTCCGGGGCCGACGATGATGGTGTCGCCGGGCGATGCCGCGCTCATGGCCGCCTGGAGCGCCGGGCCGCTCCCGCCGCCTATGTACACCGAATGGGCCATGGCGCCGGGTGAAAGCAGCGCGAGCACGGCGAGGCAGATTGCGAGCGATCGGCGATTCATCAACGGCTTCATGCGGTTTCTCCCCAAAGGGCCGCCCTGATCATAGCATGTTCGGGACCGCGCGGAAAGCGCTATTTCGCGCCTTTATTTCGCGCCCCATTGCCCGGCCGGCCGGGGTCTCGCCTCGCGTGGAATCGGGAGCCCATTTGTCGGCGTCCTCCCGCCGGGGGCTATTGACTTTGGCCGCGTAATGCTGTTATCTTGAAAAGGTTTCGCGCCGGAATCGATCGGCGACAGGGGTGTAGCTCAATTGGCAGAGCATCGGTCTCCAAAACCGAGGGCTGCAGGTTCAAGTCCTGCCACCCCTAATTTTTTTTGCTTGAAGGCGGCGTCCTTGAAATAGTGCCTTCGGGGAGGGAGAGGCCGGGAATGAGCAAAGGCAGGGTCACGAGCGGCATGCGGCCGACGGGCGGCATCCATCTCGGCAACCTTCACGGCGCCCTCGACAACTGGGTCAAGCTGCAGAACGACTACGAGTGCTACTTCTTCATCGTCGATTGGCACGCGCTCACGACGCCGGGCGGGGGAGACGCGCTGGGGTACGAGAACGTGTCGCGGATGCGCGAGAACGTGTTCGAGATGGCGGTCGATTGGGTAGCCGCCGGGCTCGATCCGGACAAGTGCTCCATATTCGTTCAGTCGCACGTCCCCGAGGTCGCCGAGCTGCACCTCATTTTCTCGATGATCACGCCCCTCGGATGGCTCGAGCGGAATCCGACGTACAAGGAAATGGTCCTCGGCTACAAGATCGAACATCCGAGCTTGGGGCTTCTCGGCTACCCGACGCTTCAGGCGGCCGATATCCTCGTCTATAAAGGGGACTTCGTCCCCGTCGGCAAGGATCAGGAGGCGCACGTCAACATGACGCGCGACCTCGCGCAGCGATTCAACAGTCTCTACGGGCGCGAGGTGTTCCCGATCACCCAGGTGCTCCTCACGCAGGTTCCCAAGGTGCCGGGGATCGACAGCGTCGAAAGAAAAATGAGCAAGAGCGCGGGCAATTGCATCGCGATCGGCTATTCGGAAGAGCGCACGATCGAGCTCGTGCGCACGATGTTCACCGATCCCGTCAAGATGCGGAAGAACGACAAGGGCCATCCCGACGGCTGCGTCGTGTACGCCTTTCATGGGCTCTACAACAAAGCGGAGCAGCCCGCCGTGCGCCGCGAATGCGAGGAAGGTCTCCGCGGATGCGTCGACTGCAAAAAAGCGCTCGCCGCGAAGATGAACGAGGCGCTCCGCGGCATTCGTGAGCGGCGCCGGGAACTCATGGAAAAGCCCGATCGTATCAAGGATATCCTGATGAGCGGCGCCTCGCGCGCGCGCACCGTCGCGCAAGCGACTCTCGGGGAGGTGCGCGAAGCCCTGAACTTGCCACCGAAGGAGATTTTTTAATGGCGAACGTGATCGATTATTTTATCTCGCTGTTCCGAAGCCGGCTCGACCTTCCTTCCGAGCCATCCGCGTATTACCGGCCCCGTCCCTATCGCAACAGCGCCGTGCGTTTCAGGGGCTGCTCGATCGCCGATTTCGAGGAGCGCAGGCGAATTCTCATCGACGAGGCGGGGCTCAACGCGTTTCTCTTCAGGGCGGACAAGATCCCCGGCTGCGATCTCCTTTCCGATTCCGGCACGACGACGATGACGATCGAACAATGGGCGGCGATGCTTCTCGGGGATGAGGCGTACGGATCGAACGAGGGGTACTTCGATCTCAAGGAGCAGGTCGGCGCGACCTTCGGCCCCGCGTGGCGCCAGCGGAGCGGCCTCCGGGTGGGGGATCGCGAACCGTTCTTCATTTTCCATCAGGGAAGGGCGGCGGAGAACGCGTTCTTCAGCGTTCTCTCGCGCGAGCTCAAGCAGAAGGGATTGCCCGCGCCGAAGCCTCTTTCCGGAGATCTGCTCCCCGAGCTCCGCTCGCGGATCGAGCGCCGGGCGAAAACAGTGAAGGGGCAGGGAACCGCCTCCCCTCAGCCGTTCTTCATCATCCCGAGCAATTCGCATTTCGACACGACCGAGGGGAACATCGAGGACAAGTTCATGGTGCCGCTCAATCTTCCGTGCCGCGAGCACCTCGCCGGCGACGAGACCTTCCCCTTCCGGGGAAACATGGATCTCGACGAGCTCGAGAATCTCCTCGAGACCGAGCGGGAACGCGTACCGCTCGTGTATATCACGATCACGAACAACACGGGGGGCGGTCAGCCCGTATCGATGGAGAATATCAGGCGCGTGCGCGAGATCACGCGCAGGCACAAGGTGCCGTTCTTCTTCGATGCATGCCGGTTCGCGGAGAACGCGTGGTTCGTCCAGCAGAAAGAAAAGGGGTACGCCGGCCGCCGTGTCGAGGACATCGTGCACGAGATGTTCACGCACGTGGACGGTTTCCATATCAGTTTCAAGAAGGACGGGCTCGGCAATATCGGCGGGGCGATCTGTCTCAGGGAAGAGAGTTTCTTCACGGAGAAATTCCCGCACTTCGCGGACGAGATCACCGATTACCAGATCATGACCGAGGGACATCCGACCTATGGAGGGCTCGCGGGACGGGACCTCAAGGCGCTCGCCGAGGGGCTGCGCACCGTGACGCGCCAGGAGTACCTCGATTACCGCATCGGACAGGTGCAGCGTTTCGGCGGCCGGCTCGCGACCCTCGGGATTCCGGTCGTGCATCCGATCGGGGGGCACGCAATCTATATCGACATCGACAGGTTTTTCGACGGCGCCGCCCGCGACGACGAGTTCAAGGGGATCGCCTTCACGTCGCTTCTCCTCATCGCCGGGCACCGCTTCTGCGAGCTCGGGCTCTACGCATTCGGCATGTTCGACGGCGAAAAAGAGATCCCGCCCGAGCCTCGCGTAAACAACGTGCGCGCGGCCGTTCCGCGCCTCGCGTACGAGGACCGCGACCTTTTCGCGGCCGCGGAAGCCGTGAAGCTCCTCTACGATCACCGCGACAAGATACCGGGCGTGCGGGTCGAGTACGGGAGGGATCTGAAGCTCAGGCACTTCAAGAGCCGCTTTTCGTTCCTTGTCTGAGGATCGGATCTTCACGGCCGCCGCCCCCTGCGTTTCTTAGTGCGATTCCCGCGAAAGTGGAATAGTTCCTGCAAGTCGCGGATGTGCCTGGCCGTGCAGGGGCGCGGCGCGCACGGGCTGAACAACGATTCATGGCCGAAACCGCGAAGCTCTTGGAGCAGCTTTGGATAATTCTTTCAAAGAAACCGATTCCTCGTTCGTCCATTGCGACGTCTGCCGCGACCGGACAGACGAGGAGCGGCAGCTCGCGGCGGTCATGGAGATCGCGAGCGTCATCAACTCCCGGAACGATCTCAATCAGATTCTCTCGATCATATCGAAAGAGCTCTCGAAGGTCATCGACTACGACATCGGGTGCGTCGCCATTTACGAGAGGGAAAAAAACGGCCTGTTCATCCGGCACGTCTGGCGCAGGTCGGGCGGGCAAACGGGGGAAGGACGTTATGTGCCGCTCGATGAGGGTAACCTCGTCGGATGGGTCGCGATCCACAAGAAACCGGTCGTGCGCGGAAACATCCCAGCCGACAAGCGGTTCCGCGAGATCATGAAAGAGGATTCCCTCAAATCGGACGTCGTCGTTCCCCTCCTGGCGAAGGGAGACCTCATCGGCACGGTGAATGTGGGAAGCTACGGTCTCAATCATTTTACCGATTTCGACCTCGATCTTCTCGTGCGGTTCAGCAACCTCACCTCCATCGCGATCGAAAAATGCCAGCTTCTCGCGGAGCTCGAGAACCTCGGCGAGAAGTACGGGCACCTCATGAACAATTCCCGGGAGGTCATCGCGCTCCTGAACTCCGCGGGGGAATGCGTCGAGATCAACCGGGCGCTTCTTGAAGATTACGGATACACGCGCGAGGAAATCGTCGGGCATGAGTTCTACGAGTTGATGCATCCCAAGCGCCGCGAGGCGGCGAAGGGGATGTTCTGCGGGATTCTCAAGGGAGAGATCACCAGAGCTTTCGAGATGCCGTTCGTCAAGAAAAACGGCGAGACCGTGTTCATGAGCCTCAGCGCATCGGTCATCAGGATCAAGGAGCATCCCTACGTTCTCGTCATCGCGCACGACATCACCGAGGAGACGCTGCTCAAGGAGCGGATAACCGATCAGAACGCCGAGCTCATGGCCATCAACAAGAAGCTCCGCGAGCTCGACGATCTCAAGAACGAGTTTCTCGGACGTATAAGCCACGAGCTCCGAACGCCCCTTTCGATCATCATGGCGTACACGGACACGCTCATCGATGACCGGGACCAGACGATCGATTCCGAGACGCGGACGGAGTTTCTGCGCGTGATCGAGGCTCATTCGAACAAGCTTCTCGGGCTTATCAACGATCTCCTCGATCTCTCCCGCGTCGAGGTTTCGCAGGCCATGCTCCACCGGGGGGAGGCGAGTCTCAACGACGTCGTCAAGATATCGACGAAGATCGCGGAGGCGTTCGCGGTGCAGAGCCGCGTCACGCTGCTTACGGATCTCGATGAGACCATTCCCATCATCAACTTCGATCCGCTCCGGATCAGACAGGCATGCGTAAACCTTCTCACGAACGCCGTCAAGTTCAGCGGAGCGGGGGATTCGGTCACGATCTCCTCACGGAACTCGGAGAAGGAAGTCGTCGTTTCGGTGCGGGACCATGGTCCCGGTATCGATACGCAGGATATCCCCGAGCTTTTCGAGAAATTCATGCAGCTTGACGGAGGGTCCTCGCGCGAGAAGGACGGCCTCGGCATCGGCCTCAAGCTCGTGAAGCACTATGTCGAGCTCCACGGCGGCAAGGTATGGGTCACGAGCGAAAAGGGCGCCGGCTCGACCTTCTTCTTCTCGCTCCCGAAGTGATTTTCCTCATGAAACGACGAGTGCCCCGTTCTCGATGCCGATCCTGCGCGTGATCGACGTCACGGCGAGACCGCCGATTCGCATCGCGCTCGTCGGGTCCTCGGAATCCGCGGTCTCGACGAGAATCCGCGCGAGGCTGTCGATCTCCTTACCTTGCTCGATGATCATGTTTCCCGACGTGACGACGCCGTGGCGCAGGAGATAGGAGATGAGACCGGCCGCCGCCGTTCCCGAGGCGGGATCCTCCCACATGCCGAGAGCCGGCGCGAAGTGCCGCATGTAAGCGACGCAGTCGGCCGAATATGTGTCGACGGCGAAGACGTGGTTCGTCTGTATGCCGTACGTGCGGTTTATCAGTCCGAGCTTGATGAGGTCGGGATTCATGTCGTGGATCGTCTCCTTGTGAAGGACGGGAATCATGAGCTGTTCGAATCCCGTCGAGATGATTTCGAGCGGCAGTCCCGTCCTCTGGATTTCCGCCACGTCGAAACCGAGGATCTTCGCGACTTCCCGCGCGGTGATGTTCGAGGGGCGATACTGCTTGACGGCCTGATGGAGCATGATCTTCTCGAGGACGCCGGCATCCTTGCCGTTTATCGCGAGGACGGCGCCGTCGCTCGAGGAAACTGCCGTCGCGCCGCGCCTGAAATGGATATCGAGTTGGATGAGGCCTGCCTTCGTCTCGAAGAGGGCTTTCGTCACGCCGTCCTCGAGAGGTATTCTCCCGTCCTCGATGAGCGCGTAGCAGGATGCGATGATCGCATGGCCGCTCAGGCTCACTTCCTCGCTCGGCGTAAAGAAGCGGATCCTGAAAAGCGCTTCGTCGGTTGAGGGGAGCGTGACGAACGTCGTCTCCGAGAGATTCATCTCCCCCGCGATCGCGAGCATCATTTCACTCGAGAGCGAGTCCGCCTCGGTTATGACGCCGGCCGGATTGCCGCTGAAGGGATTCGTCGTGAATACGTCGACATGCTTCATCACAAAGTTCTGCATGGCATTCTCCTTCTCTCGGTTCCATTGCAAAAAGCGAACGGAGCGGTGCAAAGTCCGCCATACTTACGCGTTGTCCCCATCCGTTTCTTTCTGCAACCCGAAGTTCTTTGATTGGTGTAACTCATTGTATTAATAAGTTATAGGCCGACTCTTGCCATGGCCCTCGCATCCCGGGCCCCCAACTGGACCTTCGTCCCTGTGTGGTATAGCAATTGCAAATCCGATTCCCGACATCGGTCGCCGCCGCCGGGGCGGGACCGAGGACACCGAATCAAAAGTTGCCTTGCGAAGCGGGAACACCCCGCCGAGGGGGCGCATTCGTTCTCTAACGCGGGGATCAGGAGTGACGATGGCTCTTGTTCAGATGAGCATGGGCGAGCTTCTCGCCAATCTACAGAAGAAGTTCGGGAAGGATTTCTCGAATTATCGCCTTTCGTGTCTCCAGCGCAGGGTGGCGCTCAGGATGTCGATCCTGAAGCTCGCCACACTGGATGATTACATGACCTATCTCACGGGCGATCCGAGGGAGATCGAACAACTCCTCGATACCGTTACGATTCATGTCACCGAATTTTTCCGGGATGCCGAAGTATTCGACGCCGTCGCGAAGGATATCCTGCCGGCGATCGTTTCGAGGAAGCTTCATTCGCCGTCGCGAACGATCCGTGTTTGGAGCGCCGGCTGCTCGACGGGCGAGGAGGCATACAGTCTCGCCATTCTCATCCTGCGGCACCTTCGAACCAACGGCATCGATCTCGCGATCGAGGTGTACGGCACCGATGTGTCGAAAGAGGCATACGCGGTCGCGCGCGAGGGAGTCTATGCGGCCCGCAAGGTCGAAAACGTCCCCGGGGAGGTCAGGCGGAAATATTTCGAAGCGAAGGGGCCGGAGTATCGCGTCGTTTCAGACGTGCAACGGTGCGTGAAATTCTCGGTCCACGACCTCTTCTCGCCGTCCCCCTTTTCGCTCCTCGACCTTGTCGTGTGCCGGAACGTGCTCATCCATTTCGATAATGCCGTGCGCAACGACGTTCTCAAACGTTTTCACGCGGCCCTCGGAGATCAAGGGATGCTTATTCTCGGCAAGAGCGAGGCCGTCATGGGATCGGCTCTCGCATGTTACGAACTCGTCGATCCGCGGAACAAGGTTTACCGGAAAATCGTCCTCCGCGACTCCTGAAGGAGGGAGAAGATGAAATTCAGTATGCACGGAAACAGCATCAGCATGAAGCTGTTCAGCGCGATGGCGCTCGTCATTCTCTGCATCTTCCTCATGAACTACGTCGCGTTCATGCATTTCTCGGGGCGCGCGTTCGAAAAGATGGCGTCGGTGTCGAACGGCTCAAAGCTCGTATCCGGGCAGCTGCATCGGGAACAGGCGCTCAACTATCTCCGGTGGCGCGCCCTTTCGATCACGGGCATCACGCTGCTCGCCGGCTTCGCGCTTTTCTGCATGCTCGCGTACGTTGTGCTGAAGCGGCCCATGGCCCAGCTTCTCATGGCGAGCCGCGCGCTCGCGAACAATGCGGGGGATCTTACCACCACGGTCGACATCAGGTCCGACGACGAGCTCGGAAAGCTCGGCTTCGCGCTGAACGAGCTCTATTCGAACATCGCGGGCATCATCAAGATGATCAGAACGACCGCCGATAAGGTGAATTTCTCCGCGCAGAACCTCTCGGCCGCGACCGAGCAGATGAACTCGATCACCGAGGAGACGTCGACGACCGTGCAGAACATCGCGAAATCGACTGACGTGCAGGCGCGCAAGGTCGACGAGATGATCAAGGAGATACGCAATATGGAGCGGTCGGTGAAGCAGGTGGCCAACAGCGCCGAGCTCGCGGCCTCCGCCGCGACGAACGCTTCGGAGACCGCGGCGCGGGGCGGCGACTCCGCGAAGGAAGCGGTCGAGAAGATCAACAAGATTTACAACGTCATCCAGGAATCGGCCGAGATCATACGCCATCTCGGCGAGCGTTCGAGCCAGATCGACGAGATCGTCGACGTCATCACCGATATCGCGGACCAGACGAACCTGCTTGCCCTGAACGCCGCCATCGAGGCGGCTCGGGCCGGCGAGGCGGGTGCGGGATTCGCGGTCGTGGCCGACGAGGTGCGCAAGCTCGCCGAGGGAAGCGCGCGCGCCGCGGAGGAGATCGCCACGCTCATCCGGCAGACGCAGGAGGAAACGCGTACGGCCGTCAAGAGCATCGAGCTCGGCGCGAAAGAGGTTACGGAAGGCAAGGAAGTCATCACGCGGACGGGGCAGTCTCTCGACGAGATCGTCGAGGTGCTTCGCAGCTCGTCCGACATGGCGCGCCGGATCTCCGCCGCGACCAAGGAGCTTTCGCGCGGCATGAAGAACGTCACGGGCTCGATCGACGAAATCTCGTCGACCGCCGAAAAGAACGCCTCGGCTACGCAGGAAACGGCCGCCTCGATGGAGCAGATGACCTCGAGCATGGAGGACGTTGCCTCCTCGGCCCAGAAGCTGAGCGATATGGCGATACAGCTTCGCGAGCACGTGGGCAGGTTCAACGTCGGCGCGTCCGAAAGGGTCGAGGAGACGGTGGGCGCCTGAGCAAGGGAATGATGAGCGATGAAGAAGTACGAAAGAGCATATGAGCGGTCCCGCAAAGGAGTGCAGCTCGTCACGTTTCGTCTCGGCGCCGAGTATTACGGCGTTTACGTGTCGAAAGTGCGCGAGATTCTGAGACCGATCGAGCTTTTCCCCGTTCCGGGCATGGGGAAGGATATCGAGGGAGTCATCAACCTTCGCGGCGAGATCATACCGGTCGCGAAGCTGCACCTGCTGCTCGGCACTGCGCACACGGCGAGCAATGACGCTCCGCGCAAGCGAAGAATGGTCATACTGGAGGCCTCGCGCGGGAGCTTCGGCTTTTTCGTCGACGAGGTTCTCGAGGTGACGAGGATTCAGACGGAAGAGATGCAGGCTTCGCCCGATCTCGCGAAAAGCGAGGGGCGTCCCGACGTCGTGACCGGCATCGTGAAAGTATCCGGCCGCATGGTCGTGTGCCTCAACTCCGAGAAACTCATCCCCGACGACGTGATGGCAAAGGAGCTCGCGATTGGCGGTTAGTAAAGGGATCGAACATGCGGTCAAGGTGGACGTGGCCCAGTTACGGGTGGGTCAAGCCCCGATGCGGATCATGACGATGGCGCTCGGGTCGTGCCTCGCCATCGTGCTCCACGATCCCGAGGCACGAATCGGGGCGCTCGCGCATGCGATGCATCCGCGTAGGGAACGGGTGAGAAACAATATGAACCGGGCGAAATTCGTCGATTCCGTGATCCCCCTTCTTCTCGAGAGGATGCTCCAGTGGGGAGCGCGGCGGGAAAAGATCGTCGCGAAGATATTCGGGGGGGCGCGCATGTTCGACGGGTTCGAGGGATGCCGCGGCATACTCCAGATCGGAGACGAGAACATCGTCGCGGCGCGCGAGGTGTTGAAGGAGCTCGGGATTCCCCTCCTCGCCGAATGCGTCGGGGGGCGGACCGGGCGAACGATCGTTCTGGACGTTTCGGACGGGAGCGTTCTCGTCCGGAGCGTGAATGATACCGAGGAGATCTATTGATGGACGCTCATCGGAAGGCCGAACACGGGCGCGAGATCAGGGTCGTTGTCGGAGAGGATTCCCCTCTCATTCGGGCGATGATCGTCAAAGCGCTCGAAAGCGACCCCCGGATCAAGGTTGTCGGGAATTGCGCGGACGGCCGCGCGGCTCTCAAGAGCGTCGCGGAGCTCAGGCCCGACTGCGTCACCCTCGACCTCGATATGCCGCATATGAACGGTCTCGAAACGCTTCGGTACATCATGAGCGAATGGCCGACGCCCGTCATCATCGTGAGCGGCTACACGGCCGAGGGGGCGAATCTCGCGCTTGCGTGTCTTGAATGCGGCGCCGTCGATTTTATCGCGAAAACGGTCGGCGGGAAAGGGTTTCCGGCAGATGAGCTCGTTGCGAAGATCAAGTGGGCAGCCGCCATCGACGTGCGGCGGATACGTTTCGCGCCTGCCGGGATCGAGATCGGGGCGAAGCGGCGTCAAGCCTGTACCTCGTCGCTGCGCTCGGTCGTCGTGATCGGGGCGAGCACGGGAGGACCGCAGGCGCTCATGGAGATCATTCCGCGGCTGCCTGCCGATCTCCCCGCGGGAATCGTCATCGTGCAGCATATGCCGCCGAATTTCACGCGCTACCTCGCGGAGCGGCTCGATGCCCGCTCGCAGATCGAGGTCCGCGAGGCGCAGGAGGGGGACGCGATCCTGCCGGGTCGCGCGCTCGTCACGCCGGGCGGGATGCATCTCTTTCTCGAGGAACGGGACGGACGTTCCTGCGTCATGCTTCTCGGCAAAAACACGCTCCAGCGCACGGCGTGCCCGTCGATCGATTTTACCATGACGTCGTTTGCGCCGATCTTCCGGGAGCGTCTCGTCGGCGTCGTTCTCACGGGGATGGGACGCGACGGAGCGGCGGGAAGCGCGGCGATTCGCCGATACGGAGGCAGGGTGCTCTGCCAGGACAGGGAAACGAGTCTCATTTTCGGAATGCCGGGCAGCGTGATCGGGGACGGACTCGCCGACGCGGTCTGCCCGCTCGAGGGAATCGCCGATTGCATCGTTCGGAATACGCGCGAGATCGCTTCGA
>JBAZPL010000085.1:0-10857 GCA_041648155.1 Candidatus Krumholzibacteriia bacterium | reverse complement strand
CGTGTCCCATCGACAGACCTTGTCGTAGAGTGCATAGAATCGAAACCTCGGCTCGGCCTTCGCCTTCTCCCCTAGCTTCCTCCGAAGACTCTGAAGATTACTCTCCGCGCTTCTTAGCTCTCGCAATGCGCCTCTCCCAATCTTCTTCGGAAACACCTGCAGCAGGAGCCCTTCCCTCCTCCGGAGTTATGCTGTCTCCGGGATCATCAGTACTATGGCTCCGTCCGACTCCCTCCCAAGCTCTCCCGGACTTCGGTCTCAGCCTTATACCAGGAGTCTTCTTCCCCGCTTCTTCAGCAGGGGCCTGGAAGGGCCTCCCCAGTTGACACGTCCTCTTTCCCGGCATGTCGCCCCTGATACCCCGGAGGAGTCTCGGGCGGTTCGCCTGTCCTACATCCCGAGATACCGGCTTCCCCGCTGAGATACCGGGTCGCCCTCCTCAGTTTGGTCTTTACGAGGCTACGTCTGGGTTCACTCGCGTTACAACCTGCCGGTTCGCGTCGCCTCCTTTTAGAGACTTTGTCGGACCGTTTAGATGCATCCGTTACCGGTATGCATCCGGCCCCTCGCTACGGGGCTGACAGACAGTTACCCCGGTCGGCACCTTGCAGCCGACTAGATAGACGTGCCCTTCCCTGGGCACTCACCTCAGCATGACCATCTTCTTGGTCTGGCTGAAGTCCTTCGTATCCATCTTGTAGAAGTAGATACCGCTCGCCACAGCGCTACCCCGGTCGTTTGTTCCATCCCAGTTGACCGTGTGCGTCTTGGCATCCCTTACATCGCTCACGAGCGTACGGACCAGCTGCCCCGCGACGTGGAACCGGTCTGTCGGAGAGCCGGCCACGTCATTGCGCATGTACATGTAGCTGAAGCCGAAACACATCGTTCTCACTTCGAATCCGGCGGGGTTCGGGGTCGCCGACTGGATGCCCGCGGACCGGTTCTGGCTCTGGAACGTCGGATACATCAGCGCATACTTCCCGTTCGCCGTCTTGTCGAGAACGTCGAACTGGTTGATGATGAAGCATCCGCCGAACGCGTAGAACTGGTCGGGTACGCCGGCATGGGTGAAGATCCCGCCCACGTCCCCCTTGATGAGGGGCGTCACGATACCGCCGCCCGTGCGCCCGCCGGTTTCGTTGAAGAAGCTGTTCGCTACGAAATCAACGCCGCACCAGGTGCTCATGAGGGTCAGCGCGGGAGTCGATCCCATGGCGTCCAGATCGAAGGCGACGTCGTCGCCGCAGACCCAGAGGCCGCACCGATGCTCGCTGAGGCTCATCCAGTCGACGAGCATCGAGCAATCGTCCGACTTGTCGCTGTTGACCGTGCCGTCCGTGATCGTCGCGATCGACAGGTTGCCGCTGTCCCACACGATCGTGTTGTACTGGTCGGTGAGATGCTTGGTCTTTGCGCGGCTTCCGGGTCCGTTCGAGACCGCGCTTGCGGCGCCCTGCACGTCGTAGACGTCGGGCTGATTATTCACCGGTAGCACAGCCTGGAATACCGGCTGCCAGTACGCCTCGACCTGGCCGATCAGGAAGTAGTCGGGGCGCTCGCCGAATTCGTCGACGTAGAGGATGTCGCTGTTCTTCGTCGGGAGGCACGTGAATTCGTTATACGGCTGGAGGTTGTTCGCCGCGCCTCCGGCCGAGTTGTGGCGGGGCCACTTGGATTCGATGTTGTTCGCGTCTTTCGCCATGAAGTAGTACTCGATCTTGTAACCCCTCGTGAAGAGAGAGTCGTTGAGATCGAACATGTACCAGTTGCTGATCGTTTGGCCCCCGACCATCGCAGTGTCTCCCTGAATGATCGTCCAGGTGCCGTCGTCGCTCTTGTAGTATCCGTACGTGCCCTGGAGCTGGGGTCCCGCGAGCTGCGCCGGCTTCGCATGGTCGCTGCCGATGTACGTGGCCTTTACATGCAGATAGATCGCCGGATGCCCGCCGTCCAACGCGAGGCCGCCCGCGAGCGGCGAGGTGCACTGGAGGACGATCGAATCGCCCGGACGGATAATCGGATTGTCGTTGTCGTTGACGTCGACGGCCGCATCGGCCCGGACGTAGCTCTCGATATTGAACTCGTTCTCGGGGAAGTTGTCCTGGAAGAGCTCAATGTCGCGATACGACCACTGCGGGCCGGACGTCTTGTAGCGTTCGACGCGGACTTGGTCGAACCACGGCGACGGCGTGTGCGCGGCGCAGTTGCCGTACTGGAGATACCAGATGTCGCACATGTCGCGGCACGTGAGCGCAACCTGTATCTTGTCGGCGAACACCAGATGGCTCACGTCGTACGCGGAGTAGATGTAATCCTGGTTCTCCCCGTACCACACCCATGAGTCGTTCAGCCAGGGGCCGGGGCAGCCATCCACGATGTTCCGGACGTACTCCTCGTAGAACACGAGGTTCGGCACCGCGAGATCGCGATACACCGTATACTCGAGGAGCGTTCCGCCGAGGAGCGAAAGATCGCCGGCCGGGATGGTCCCGTTCTGGACGCTGTTCTTCGCCGTCGAGTACTTCGTCATGTCGATGACAGGGGATACGATGTAATCATTCTGGCACGGAGCCGACGTTCCGCCCGCACCCTGGCAGAACGGTGTGTCGTAGAGACCGGGATAGCTCGAGCTCGGGTTCGGCGAGCCGATGAAGAACACGACCTGCGTGCCGAAGTTGCCGCCGCCGGCGTCATACTGGACGTAGGTGTAATCGTACCCGGCCTCGGAATCGAATATGCCGTGATACGACAGCGTTATCATGCCGGCGAAGCTGAAGGCGTCGGTCCGCAGGTCCTGGACCCAATTTTCGCCGTAGCCGGGAGCGGCCTCCCATCCGCACATATACGGATCCGCCGGGTTCGCCCGGACGCTGCACCACATCGACTTCGCTCCGTTGATGGGCACGAGCCTGCCGTATGTGCCGCCGCCCAGTCCGAAGAAATCATCGACATGGAAAAATGTATCCCGCTACGCGGTCCGGTCGAGGCGCGACCAGCCCTGCCGGCTGTTTGTTTCGAAGGTGTACCAGGCGAGATAATACGTATCGACTTCTGAAGCTTCATAATAGCCGCGCAGGCCGGGATCCTTGAGCTCGGGAAACTCATTCTCCGACACGTCGCGGTTCATTCTGACTCTCGATTTCGCAATCTCGCGCGCGGACACGGCGCCGGCAAGCGACGCGACGAGACATACGCAGAGAGCAAAAGCCAACCATTTTTTCATAGCTCTTTCCCCCCAATGCTTGGAAAAGCCAAAGTTGACGACAGGTCGCTATTCGATCCGATTTGAATCGCCCTCAGAATCTTTCATCACCTCCCTTTTAGATTCGGGCAGACTTCGCCCACGGCTAATTTGAACGCGCCAAAACGTATCAAATTAGCTGCAAGCGTGGTGTGGTGCTGGGGGGGCACTAATCCTGGGGAATCAGGTGGGTTAGGCTCTCTATCAGGATCAGCGAGAAACTTGATCCAGTTTATCTACTATCCTTTTCTCTATTTCTTTCAGCCTCTCTTTCGCTTCTAATATGCAAAGCCATCGGCGATCCGTTAAATTATTTTACTCGGATCGCGGCTGGAAAGTTCCGGATAGAATCGTGCGTACAAGCTTTTAAGCGAGTCGAGCGCCGTTGTCGTTCGAAAACAGGAATTGTTTTGCCGATCCGTTTGCCGTCCCATTTGCCGTCCCGTTTTAGCTTGGATTGCCCCGGCGAACCTGCTATCTTGACCCCGTTATTTCGCGGAGGTGAGATTCGATGAGAGAAAAAGTGGAAGAGATCCTGAATCAGATTCGCCCGAGCCTCCAGGCTGACGGGGGGGACGTCGAGCTCGTCGACGTCGTCGACGGGATCGTAAAGCTCAGACTCAAGGGAGCCTGCGCGGGCTGCCCCATGTCGCAGATGACCCTGGCGTTCGGAATCGAGAGGGTTCTCAAGGAGAAGGTGCCGGAGGTCAAGAAGGTCGAAGCCGTTTAATCGACAGGCCGAACGTAATCGCTTTAATAATAATGTCGTGCGCAGCCCCCGCCACCCGGCGGGGGCTGCTTCGTTTTTGTCACGTTTCTTGCTCTCCCTTTTGTCGGGATAGTTCGGCAGCGACCTGGGACGATACTTCGCACGCGGAGGAATGCACAATGCGAGGCAGCCGTGGCATTTCAGCAGGGCCGTGGAGGCGCGATGCGCGAAAGAAACCGTGGATCCGCCGCATCGGTATTGCCGGCTTCACGCTTCTCGAGCTTTTCATCGTGATCGAGATCATCGGGCTGCTCGCCACGATCGTCATTTCGAACTTCTACAAATCGAAGAAGGCCGCCGAGGTGGCGGTCGTCGTGCAGAACATAAAGAACGTTCAGATAGCGCTCACCTCGTACTTCGCGATGGAAAGCAAGTACCCCCCTACCCTGAATACGATATGGCTCCAGTTCTATAACGGCAGGGTCATCGACGAATTCGACTACTGCACGGTCGGGGGCGGGGGCGGGTGGAACTTCTTCCCGAGCAACAGCTCGGATATCCGTTTCAACGGGCCGGGGATTTTCGATTACGCCATCAAAAGTAAGAGAAGCCTTCTTCCCTACGCGCTCTACGTATACGGGGACACCGCGACGGGCGCGAAGATCGTGCATTAGACGCGCGGGTCCTGTCGGCGATTGCACCCCGCACGTGCTCGCTCGCAAAGCTCGCTGCGCTCCGTGCGGGGGCCCCATCGCCGCCACCCGCGCGATCACATGTCCCGGCATTCCCAGAAAAAAATCAGAAAAAAATCGGCTCTTTCGCGGTAGCGCCCATTGGCGTATCATGGCGTCGGCCGGTCCCATCACGCGAAATCGCGGCATTCAACGTAAAGGAGCGGCGCATGCATCCGCTGATCGTGCTCTTCGTTTCCTCGTCTCTCATCCTTCCCGCGCTGAACGCGCCCGCGGGCGCGGATTCTTCGGAGGACATCATGAAGCTCCATCGTCAGGCTTTCGTTTTTGACGCGCACTGCGACACTGCGATGAGGCTCGTCGGCGACGACCGGATCGATCTCGGAGACCGGCATGCGGGCGGGCATATCGATCTTCCGCGCGCTCAGGACGGCGGTCTCGACGCGCAGGTTTTTGCCGTCTGGGTGTCCCCCCAGATGCCGGAGAGCCTCGCGACGGAGCGCGCGCATGCGATGATCGACGCCCTGTGGGAGCAGGCGCGCAAGCATCCGGACGGGTTCGAGATCGCCCTCAAGGGGAGCGACGTCAAGCGCATCGTCAAGGAGGGCAAGCTCGCGGCGATCATCGGCATCGAAGGCGGGCATCTCATCGGCGAGGAGCTCGACGCGCTCCGCGATTATTACGCGCGCGGCGCGAGATGCATGACCCTCACCTGGATGAATACGAATAAATGGGCCGATTCATCGGACGACACGACGATGTGGGGAGGACTCACCGATTTCGGACGATCGGTCGTGCGGGAGATGGACCGGCTCGGGATGATCGTCGATTGCTCCCACGTTTCGGAGAAGACCTTCTTCGACGTCCTTGAAACGACGAAGAGTCCGGTCCTCATATCGCACTCGTGCATGCGCGCCCTCACCGATATCCCCCGAAACGTGAGCGACGACGTGCTCCGCGCCGTGGGAAAGAACGGCGGAGTCGTCTGTGTCAACTTCTTCGCCGGATTTCTCGACAAGGATTTCAACGAAAAGGTGACGGCGTTCTGGGCCGAGTACCGGAAAAAGGCGAATGAGCTCGCCCCGCAGTACGATGGCGACACGGAGAAGGCGTGGCACGCGCTTGAGCCCGAGTTCGAAAAACGCATGAAGGAGATCGCGCCGGTGCCTCTCTCGCGGCTCGTCGATCATATCGACCACGCGGTCGAGGTCGCCGGGATCGATCACGTCGGCTTCGGCTCCGATTTCGATGGGATCAACGTCACCCCCGTCGGGCTCGACGACGTGTCGAAGCTCCCGCTCATCACGGAAGAGCTTGCGAAGCGCGGTTACAGCGACAAGGACATCCGGAAAATTCTCGGCGGCAATCTTCTCCGGCTCGTCGAGAAGACGATGCGGTGAGCCCGCGCGGCTGGCGCGACCGAAAAACTCTGAATAGCGGGTGGCGCCCATGGGGCCCCCGCACGCAGCGCAGCGAGCTATGCGAGCGAGAACGTGCGGGGTGCAATGGGCGACAGGACCCGCGCGAACGCGCTAGAAGATCGTGACCGTCTCGTCGAAGCCGGAGAGGGCTTTTCCCCTCATGAGTCTCCCGAGCGCCCTTGCGACGCCGACCGGGCTTGCGTCCACCTGCAGGCTTCCGAAGAATCCCGGAAAAGCCCTGAAGTACACCGTGCGGTAATCCTTCTCGATTCCCGTCTTCGCGGCGGCGAAGGCGACGGCGTCGTTCAGCCCGCCGAGCTCGTCGACGAGCTTGACATCGAGCGCTTGGGTTCCGAAGTAGACGCGACCCCCGCCGATCTCGCGCACGCGTTCGGGATCGAGCTTTCTCCCCTCAGCGACCTTGTCGACGAATACATCGTACATTCCGTCGATGTAGCTCCCGAGCATCTTCATCTCGTCGTCGGTCATGCGGCGGCTGCCCGAGAGGGCGTCGACGTGCTCCCCTTCCTTGAACACCTCGTTCGTGACGCCGACCTTCTCGTACAGACGCTGCAGCACCGGCTTGAACCAAACGACACCGATGCTCCCCGTGATCGTGAACGGATCGGCGAACACGCGGTCGCCGTACATCGATATCCAGTAGCCGCCCGACCCCGCGATGTTCCCCATCGAAACGATGACCGGAATCTTGACCTCGCTCTGGATGCGGCGGATCTCTTCGAGGATTTCGTCGCTCGCGAGCGCCGAGCCGCCTCCGCTGTCGACGCGGAAGACGATCGCGCGAACGCCAGGGCAGCGCGAGGCCGCCTTGAGCTGCTTCACGACCGTTTCGGAGCCCATCGTGCGGGTGCCCTGCATGATGCTCTTCTCGCTCCTGCCCGACATGATGCTGCCGTACGCTCCTACGATCGCGACAACGGGCGGGGCCGACCAGCGCTCCGTCCAGTAGGTGCGCTTCCCTATCGGTTCCGTTGCGAGCTTGTCCGGCCGTTTGGCTCCGGCGAGGGCGCCCAGCTCGGCCTTCGCGTCCTTTTCCCAACCGAGCGCGTCGACGAGCCGCTCCTTCACGAGCTCTTCGGAAGCGAAAATGCGTCCATCGGCGAGCTCCTTCATCCGCTCCACGGGTATGCCGCGTCCGGTCGCGATACCGTCGACGATGAGGCGATAGCTCTCCTCGACGAGGGAGCGGATCTCCTCGGCCTGCACGGCGGTCGTCGTGTCGGTGTAGAACGTATGGAACGATGATTTATAGTCGCCTGCCGTGTAATGGTCGAAGTCGATGCCGAGCTTCTCGAAGAGGCGCCTCATGCGGTTGAGCTCGAGGGAGACGCCGAGCACTCCGACCGTGCCGACTCGCGGCGTGACGATCCTGTCCGCGGCTGAGGCGAGGTACAACTCCGCGGAAGAGCCCCCCTCGCTCATGTATGCGACCACCGGCTTGCCCGCCTCCTTCACCCTGAGCACCGCCTGCCGGATCTCGTGGATATTCGCGCTCACCGGCCCGATGAAGCCCCCGCTCAGCGGCTCGACCTTGAGGAGAAGCCCCTTCACGTCGCCATCGCCGCGAACGCTCTCGAGCTCCCGCAGCAGCGGATGGAGGTTTTTCGAGCCGCCCATGAGCGAAAAACCGCCTCCCTCGTCGAGATAGCCGCCCCCGACCGTGATCTCCGCGTAACGCGGCTTGTGGGTGACCGCGCGCTTTACAAAGGCGTCGGTCTGCTCGAATCCAAGGCTGTATCTCGCGTAATCGAGGTCGCCGTCGGCGCGGGACCGCCCCTGCGCGCGCGCGCGCGTCGAGCCGAACCAGACGCTGACGCCGCCGGTATACTCTTCATACGGATCCGTTCCTCCCCAAGCCAGGTCCCTCGCGTAGGAGCCGAAAATCTCGATACCGCGTGCGAGCGACACGCGGCCGCCGAAGAGCCAGCCGGGCTTGCGCCCGTCGGCGATCTCGGCCTGTCCCGAGAGCGTTATTCTCTCGCCGAAGGGTCTGATCGAGGCTCCTCCGACGAAGTAATCATCGAGCCTCGATATCGGCCCCGAGAAAGGATCGATCGCGGCCCCGTCCGAGAACTCGGGCCGGTTCACGTTCTTCCAGACGCCGGCGACGGAAAGGGAGCGGCTCGGTCTCATCATGAATCCGAAGTCCATCGTGAATGGCGATCTCTTGCGCGCAAAGCTCGTCCGATGCCACGTGAACGCCGAGCCGATGCTCAAGCCCTCCGAGAGCTTCGTGCCGAGGCCGAGCGTGTAATTTCTGGAGGTGAACATCCCGTTATTGGTGTGCATGAAGCCGAATCCGATATTCTGCGCCGCCGCACCGAGCGTGAGCTCCGCGACGCGATCGTTCCAGTAGGTGCCGTGAAGGAGCGCCGTCGAGGCGCGCCTTGCCGCGAGGCCGGTCGGGTTCACAAACAGAGCCGCCGTGCCGTCGACGTCGGAGACGAACCAACTCGTCACGAGCTCGCTCCTGAACGGAGCGCTCACCGGCGCGAGCGTGTGACGCGCGGGCGAATCGGGCGAGGCGGCGGCTATATCGGCGATAGAGGCGTCGAAGCCGAGAAGAGCCGCGGCCGCCAACCCAAACATAAAAGCCTTTTTCAACGGGGGCCTCCTTTGTGAGAACAAAAGGATCATCTGCCTGCTCGGTATATATAATTACGGAGGGCATTATATCAATGTTGCGAACGGGGGCAACCGCAAAGAAATATAAGCGATTCTGCCTCGCCGCTAATTATTCTCAATAGAGAGCGCATACAGTATTTTTGCTGGACCGGCGTACCAGTGATCAACATGAGACAACTCAAAATAAATAAAGGGAATAGCCTATTGACGCAAGGGCTTTATTGTGCGATAATCCTACGCTGGGATTGTATCTTGTTGTTGTCGATCGTAAAGGATAGTTTACAGAACGGATGGGGGGGAATGCGGAAGCGTTTTTCTATCAAGGTCGGAATGTTGAATTCCAGGACTATTTCCCTTGCCGGCAAGGGACTTTTTTTATGTCTCCTGTTCGCCGTTCTTCTCGCCGCTGATTCCTTCGCGGCCGGGAGCGGCATCCTCAAGGGAAAGGTCTATGATTTCCAGACCGGGAAGCCCGTGCCCGAAGCCCTCATCGGCATCCAGGGAACGGCGAAGAGCACTCTCGCCGACAAGAGCGGCGTTTTCCAGATCGAGCTCCCCGAGGGAAAATACGGCATCTCCATTTTCAAAGTGGAGTATTACAACACGTGCTACCAGGACATCGAGATCGAGGCCGGCAAGATAACGACGTATAAGTGCGAGCTCGTCGCGGGGGATCCGCGCCAGCAGTTCTTCTTCCAGATCGGCGGCATCACGATCCTCGACAAGCGCGAACTCCTGCCCGAGAAGATCGAAACGACGCACGAGATATCGAGCGCGGAGATCGAGCATTACCTCTCGACGAACCTCGGGGACATCATGGACTTGGTGCCGGGCATCGAGCGAACCAAATCCCCCGGCCTCTCGAAGATGACGCAGCTGGACCTTCGCGGGACGGGGCAGATTGGTACGAATAATGAACAGATGGCGGCCCGATTCGGCACGAAGATCATCATCGACGACATCACGATGTCGAACAACGCGAACATGCAGGTCGGCATGGGTGCCGGCTACGGCTCATCGGTGCAGGCCTTCGCGGGAACGGGTCTCGATCTGCGGGCGATTCCCGCGGATAACATCCAGGGGGTCGAGGTTATCACCGGCGTTCCCTCGGTGGAATACGGCGATCTCACGACCGGCCTCGTGAAGGTCAAGACGAAGATCGGGGCCCAGCCGCAGCGCCTCAAGCTGAAATCGAACCCCGACACGAAAGAGGCGAACTTCGGCGGCGGGATATATCGCTTCAACACCGGCATCTCGTACAACGTCAACTACGCCTGGAGCGAGCGGGACATCCGGCTCGAGGGGGACGAGTACGCCCGTTACAACGCGCAGGTCAACTTCAAGAACAAGCTGCTCGGCGACAAGCTCGACGTCCTCAACAAATTCTACTACACGGGTGTGGACGACGAGTTCGATCTCACGGCGATCGATCCGAAGGGCCGCCTGCAATCCAACAAGGATAAGACTTTCATCTACGGCCACTCGATCGAATACAAGCTGTCGAAGGACATGAGGGCCGAATGGACGGCCAGCGTCAACTATACGAAGCGCGACGCATACAGCCAGAGTCTCGTCGGTTCGGACGTCCGCGTAATGAGCGATTCGAGGGTGCCCGGCACATTCGAAGGGGTGTTCGATGCGGGCGCGTATACGTCGAAGATCTGGACGCGCGGCGAGGAGTGGAGCGTCGGCGCAAAGCTCAACCTGCGCGCCGATTTCAACGTGCTTCGCCTCAATCATGCGCTTCTCGCGGGAGGGGAATACAGCTTCGACGACAACGTCGGGCAGGGCAAGATCTTCGATCCGTTCGCGCCCCCGGGGGGCAATCTCGGGCAGCGGCCGCTCTCCTTCGACGACATTCCTTCGCTCCAGAGCGCGAGCCTCTATCTCGAGGACAACCTCAACGGCTTTCTTTTCATGAGGCCGTACAACCTCAACTTCGGGTTCCGGTACGAGATGTATACTCCGGAAAAGCTCCACCTCGATGGCATCTTCAACGAAAAGGGCGTGGTCGAGTCCCGGAACGGCACCTTCCTCAACCCTCGCGTCCGCCTCAAATACGAGCCGATGGACGGGACCCAAGTGCGGTTCAGCTGGGGAAAGAGCTCGAAGATGCCGGCTCTGTCGCAAATATATCAGATATTT
>JBAZPL010000084.1:0-10858 GCA_041648155.1 Candidatus Krumholzibacteriia bacterium | reverse complement strand
AGAGGAATGCCTCATCGTCCCCCGGATCATTCCCGCAGAACGTGATAACGACGATATCCGGCCTGAAGAGCTCGAAATGGTCTTTCGCGTACAGCGTCTCCTGCGAGGTGCCCCACCCGGGTGCGCCTCCCTTGATCACCGTCGCGGCGAGACCGGATCCCTGGAGGATCCCCTCGAGCTTCGTGCCGTAATGATCCGGCATGTTCAATCCCTGCCCGAATGCAAAGGAATCGCCGAGGAGAAGCACCCGCATGTCCCCGCTGCGCGTGAACTCGGAAATGTCGTACTCTCGATCTCGAAGACCGAGGGAATTCGTCTGCACGTCCATGACGAATTCGTCGCCCACATAGCGGTAGGCCTGATGGAAATTCTTCCTGAGCTCGAAGCCGTACCGTTCGCTCGATGCGAAACACCGCATCGCCTCTTGCTGAGGGAGAAAGAGCCGGAGACCTGCCTCGGCCAATACCGCCGCGAGCGCGACGCATATCAGGAATGCGAAAAGCGCGAACGCAATGCGCTTTCCACGCCTCGTTGAAAGATCCGGTTTCCGATCCTCGGCCATCACGCAACCTTTGCGCGAACGCACTCTTTCGCGCTCAATCAAGCTCGTACGTTTTCCGCCAGTCGATCTCGTCGTGGAAGGAGGGCTGCTCCTTCTTGTCGAGGATACAGTTCTCCATGACGAGGTAATCCATTTCGGTGCGCATGAAACACGTATATGCGTCGAACGGCGAGCATATGATCGGCTCCCCACGCACGTTGAACGAGGTATTGACGATCACCGCGCATCCCGTTTTCGCCTCGACCGCGGATATGAGCCGGTGATAGAGCGGATTCGTTTCGCGGTGCGCCGTCTGGACGCGCGCCGAGTAATCGATGTGCGTCACCGCGGGGATCTCCGAGCGAACGATGTTGAGCTTGTCGATTCCGAAAAGCCCCTGTTCATCCTCCGTCATCGCGCGCCGCCTCGCCGGGACGACATCCGCGACGAGCAGCATGTAGGGGCTCTCGCAGCCGAGCTCGAAGTAATCTGAGACGCGCTCCGCGAGCACGGACGGCGCGAAGGGACGGAAGCTCTCGCGGAACTTTATCTTGAGATTCATTATCTTCTGCATCTTCGACGAGCGGGCATCTCCGAGAATCGAGCGGTTGCCGAGGGCGCGCGGTCCGAATTCCATGCGACCCTGGAACCATCCCACGACCTTCTCGCTCGTAATGAGGCCGGCGACCGTTTCGGGAAGCGCGTCGTACCCGATCTCGCGGTACGGAAGCTTGTGCTTGTCGAGGAACGCCCGGACCTGCTCGCTGCTGAAAGCGGGTCCGAGATACGAGCCCCGCTGCTTGTCAGTCGCGCCGTCGGCCTCCCGGCCGTTACCGAGATACTGATGCCAGACGAAAAGCGCCGCGCCGAGAGCGCCGCCCGCGTCCCCCGCCGCCGGCTGTATCCAGATTTTCTCGAACGGACCCTCGCGCAGAATTCTGCCGTTCCCGACGCAGTTGAGGGCGACCCCTCCCGCGAGACAGAGGTTCTTTTTTCCCGTCACCTTGTGCGCATGCCGCGCCGTCCGGAGCATCACCTCTTCGGTGACGTCCTGAATCGAACGGGCGAGATCCATGTCGCGCTGAGTCATCTCCCCTTCGGGCCTCCGCGGCGACCCTCCGAAGAGCTTGTGAAATTTCTCGCTCGTCATCGTGAGACCGGCGCAGTAGTTGAAATACTCCATATTCATTCTGAACGAGCCGTCTTCCTTGAGATCGATCAGGTGCTCGAGAATCGCCGGAACGTACTTCGGCTCGCCGTAGGGAGCCAGCCCCATGACCTTGTACTCTCCCGAATTGACCTTGAAGCCGGTGTAATACGTGAACGCGCTGTAGAGGAGTCCGAGCGAGTGCGGGAAATGCTGCTCGCCGAGGATCGACACCTTGTTTCCCTCCCCGATGCCGTACGACGAGGTCGTCTTCTCACCGACACCGTCCATCGTCATGAAGGCCGCCTCCTCGAACGGGGACGGGAAGAACGCGGACGCGGCGTGAGACTGATGATGCTCGGGAAAGAGAATCGGCCCCTCGTATCCGAGCTCATTCTTGATGAGCTCGGGGATCCAGACCTTTTCCCGGATCCAGAGCGGGACCGCCATGAGAAACGACTGAATGCCTCGCGGCGCGTAGGCGAAATACATCTCCAGAATGCGCTCGAACTTGAGAAGCGGCTTGTCGTAGAAGGCTACGTAGTCGAGAGCCTCCACCGGTATCTTTGCGTGGTCGAGGCAGTAGGCGATCGCGTGTTTCGGGAACCCCATATCGTGCTTCCGGCGCGTGAAGCGTTCCTCCTGGGCGGCGGCAACGATCTCGCCGTCGCGAACGAGCGCCGCGGCGCTGTCATGATAGAAGCATGATATCCCGAGAATGTTCATTAAGGCCTCCGACATGAAAAAACGATAGAAGCCGACCGCGATGGCGTTCAACTCGCTGCTACTGCTTTAATTAGTTCTATTTTAGCATGATTTGTGCCCGAATTCAAGAAACTGAGGAGAGATCTAATGGCTGGAGGCGGCAACCGGATTCGAACCGGTGAGTAACGGTTTTGCAGACCGTCGCCTTACCACTTGGCTATGCCGCCTCAATAAAATTGGAGCGGGAAACGGGACTTGAACCCGCGACATCAACCTTGGCAAGGTTGCGCTCTACCAACTGAGCTATTCCCGCCCCTCATCGATTGTCGAATAGTAAGTATAAAAACCGGCGCTCTACTTTGTCAACCCCATTCCAACGCGGCTCCGCGCGCGTGCGTATAGCGCGCAATATTCTTCCGCGGAGCGCCGCCATGAATGATCCTCTTTCATGGTCCGTTTGCGAACCTTCCGGAGCGCATTCTTGTCGCGGTAGAATTCAACCGCCCGTTTCACGGCATCGAGGAGCGCGGCCGGGGAATAGTCCCTGAAAATGAATCCGTTTCCGGACCCGCCTGCCCCGTCGATGTCGGAAATCGTGTCGAGCAGGCCTCCCGTCGCCCGCACGATCGGGATCGTGCCGTACCGGAGGCTGTACATCTGGTTGAGGCCGCACGGCTCGTAGCGGGACGGCATGAGAAAGAAGTCGCTCCCCGCCTCGATGAGATGGGCGAGCCGGTCGTTGAACTCCAGCTTGAGCCCGAACTGTTTCGGATGCTTCTTCGCGAAGTCCCAGTAGAGCTCGTGATATTTCTCCTGTCCCGTCCCGAGGACGACGAGATTGACCCCGAGCGCCATGAGCGGCTCGAAGGCCTCTGCGAGAATATCGAATCCCTTCTGATCGACGAGCCGCGAAATCATGCCGATCACGGGACCGGCGCCCGTCTGCGGAAGGGAGAAGGCCTTGAGCAGCTCAGCGCGATTTTGCCCTTTTCCGGCGAGCGCCTCCGGCGTGAACCGATACGGAATGAGAGCGTCCTTCGCCGGATCCCAAACGTCCATGTCGATGCCGTTCAGTATTCCGACGAGATCGCCCTTTCGCGACCGCAAAACCCCCTCGAGGCCGCAGCCGTACTCCTCGGTGCTCGTGATTTCCTCGGCGTACGTCTTGCTCACCGTGCTGACGACGTCCGCGTACGAAATCCCGACCTTCATCAGATTGACCCGGCCCCAGAACTCGAACGGGCTCATCGGCGCGAAAAGGGACGTCTTGAACCCCGCCTTCTGCATAAACTCAGGGCCGAAGACTCCCTGATAGGCGAGGTTGTGAACACCGTGGCCGCGCCGGCGAGATGCATATCATCCTGAACGTCGAGGCTCGCGTACGCGGGAATGAGGCTCGAATGGAAATCGTTGCAGTGGATGACGTCGGGATGCAGATCGAGGGCCCTGATGGCCGCAATGACCGCGCGGTTGAAGAATATCGTCCGTTCATCCTCGTCGGGAAACGCCTTTCCCGTTTCGGGGACCGTGTAAATCCCTTTCCGCGCGTAGAAACGGTCGTTGTCGATGAAATATACCCGGACGCCCGTGCGAGGCTTGCAACAGGAGTAGACGCGGAACCGTTCGAGACTCCCGGCGACGCGCACTTCGAGCATGGGAAGGCCGGCCTCGGGCTTGATGCCGAACGCGGCTCGATCGATCGACGCATAGAGCGGCGTGAGAACGCTCGCGGACACCCCGAGCTTCTCGAGCTCGTCCGGCAGCGCCCCCATGACGTCGGCGAGCCCGCCGACTTTCGAGAAGGGAACGATCTCGGTCGTTACGATGACAAGATTCAGATCTCTCTTCGCCATATCGCTAGTCCTTTGTCATGAGTTCTTCTGTTCAAGCTTTCCCGTATGGTTGCGAAGCGCCTCCGCAGCATCCTCGGGCGGGGTCGGGTTGATATAGAACCCGCTCCCCCATTCGAATCCCGCGACGCGCGTGAGCTTCGGCATGATCTCGAGGTGCCAGTGGTAATACTCGAGATCGGGCGTCTTGCAGGGAGCCGTATGGATGATGAAGTTGAAGGGAGGAACGTCGAGAACCTCGTCGATTCTCTTGAGAACCAGTTTCATCATATCGGCGAGCTGCGGGAACCATTCAGAACCCGTTTTCTCGAAAGCGGAAACGTGCTTGATCGGCATAATCCAGGTTTCGAAGGGAAAACGCGCCGCGTACGGCGCGATCGCGATGAAAGAATCGTTGATGAAGATGATGCGCTTCTTCGTCTCGATTTCCTGCTTGATGATGTCGCAGAATATGCATCGCTCCTTGAGCTTGTAGTGGAACTGGGCGCCGTCGAGCTCCTCGATCGCTCGCTTCGGAATGATCGGAGTCGCTATGAGTTGTATGTGCGAATGCTCGAGCGAAGCGCCCGCCTCCTCCCCCCTGTTCTTGAACACGAGGATGTACTTGAAGCGCGGATCCTTGTTGAGGTCGATGCACCGGTCGCGGATCGCCCAGAAGATGCTCTCGATGTGCTCGTTCGAAAGGTCGCAAAGCTGCGTGAGATGCTGCGGGGATTCGATGAGCACCTCGTGCGCGCCGACGCCGCGCATCGTGTCGTAGATACCCTCAGCGCGCTTATCGAGGTCCCCCTCGATCTGGAGCGCGGGGAATTTATTCGGCACGACCCGCACCTTCCAGCCCCGCGAATTGGGAGCCGATTGCGGGTTCCGGTACGCGAGCACCTCGGGAGGTGTCTTATCCTCGTTCCCGTCGCAAAACGGACAGAATCCCCCGACGGCGGGGCGTTTCTCCATCTTGTATTCGATCGGTCGCTTGCCCCGCTCCGTCGAGATGATCACCCATCTCCCCGTGATTACGTCTTTGCGCAACTCAGGCATCTCGCGCTCGGCTCCTTTCCCCTTTGAATTTCGGTGCTATCGGCGAATGGTGGTTCTCACGATCCAGCTGCCGGGATACGCTCCCGCGAGCTTCAATCTGGCCTGAGCGGCGTCCTTGCGCTCGGCGAAATCCCCCGCGCGCACCTTGTAGAGACCTTCCTCATACTCGAGATACGCGCTCATCGCCGTTTCCGCGACGATCCTTTTCTTGACCTTTTCAGCCGCGGCGCGATCGCCCGACGCGAAAACCTGAATGCGATATCCGACGTCGTACCGCTGCTTCGGCGCCTCTTCCACGGCGACATCCTGCACGCTGATGCTGTCGGGTCCGACCGGCTCGATCCTTTCGATGAGTTGCGCCGGCCTCCGAGGGCTCTTCTCGGGCATCTCATCCTCGATGTCGTATGACGTGCGCGCGCCGGCCACGGTATCGCGGGCACCTTCGACGCTCTTAGCCCTGCCGGCGTCATCCTGCGCCGCTCCCGCTCCATGCGCTCCCCCCGCCATTTCTCGCGCGGCGCATCCCGTTAAAAGCAAAAAGAGGACGAAGATCCCTGTTGCTGTCAGTGCGATGCGTATCGCTGCGATTCGCCCCGTCATACCAACACCTCGCGCCGTGCTGCACGCGGCGTGCCCGATCCCGCCCTAACTAACAAGAAAACGCGGGGAGTGTCAATAAAAATTGCCGATCGCCCGGACGCGGTCAGGACACGATCAATGCGCGTCCCTGCGGGCGTTCACGAGCCGCCGGTAGAGCGCTTCGACCTCGTCCGTCACGCGGTCCCAGGTGTATCGAGAGGCGACCCGTTCCCGGGCGGCCGCGCCCAATCGCCGCCGTTCCGCCTCATCCATGGCGAGCATGCGCGCGAGCGCGAGAGAGAGATCCGCGGCGTTTTCGCGCGCGAAGGTCAGCGCGATCCCGCCGGACACCTCGAGATTCTCCGGGATGTCGCTCACGAGCACCGGGCGGGAGAAACTCATCGCCTCGAGAAGAGAGATCGGAAGCCCTTCGACCGTGGAGGGAAGAACATAGAAAGCGCAATGGGCATAGAGCTCGTCGAGCAGCACCCCTGAAACGTATCCCGGGAACACGACCCGCGGGTCCGCCATCCGCTTAAGCCGCCTCTCGTAGTTCTCCTCGAAACGGGCGTCTCCCGCGATAACAAGCCGATATTCCGTCGGCACGTTCTTGAACGCCTCGAGCAACGTATGGAATCCGCGCTCGACGATAAATCTTCCGACAGCGAGGATATACCTTCCGCTCTCGAGCCCGAGAGCCCCCGCCGCGCCGAAGGGAGGCACCTCCCGCAGATCCGCTCCGTTCGGGATATAGACGACGGGGCGACCGTACCTCGCCTCGAGCTCCGCCGCCATGATCCTGGAAACGGCGATCGCCGCGTGCGTTCGGCGCACCGCGGTCTTCTCGCCCAGGCGCAGCAGCGCGCGCGCCGCGGGTCCCCATTTCGACTGGCGGTAATCGCCCGCGTGGATCGTAGCGACCGTCGTCATCCCGCGCGCGGCCGTTATCCACGAGAAGATCGATGGTCCGACGCCGTGGAAATGGACGACGTCGAACGGCTCGAGGAGAGCTCGAAGCGCCGCGGCGAGGGTGTTCGAGGCCGTTTCGAGGTTCTTCGTCGGAATCGACGGAAGAACGCGGATGCGCATCCCGCGGTGCTCCCCTCCGGCACTGAAGGGCCTTCTCCCGAAAACGGTGATCTCATGGCCCCGCTGCGCGAGTCGCGAACCTATCTCGGCGACGTGCCGCTCGATACCGCCGTACACGAGCGGCAATCCGCGCGAGCCGATCATCGCGATCCTGAGACGTCCGGCGTCAAGCTCCCGTCCCGATGCATCCGCCGCCATCGGCATCACCCCACCTTTTTCCCTGCCGCGATCCTGATCCAGTTTGAGAGGATCCACATCGCCGGTTCGTGAGGCCGCCGCATCATCGCGGTTCGCGCGGTGCAGATCATCCAGCATGGCTGCCGGCAGAGATCCACTTGGGAACGCACCTTGTCCGCCTCGGCTCCTCCCCAGATCTCATCGAAGACGCGCGCCCGGATATCTCCCATCGCCTTGTTGAGCGTGAGGCACGGATAGACGAATCCGGCCGGATCCATGAAGAACGAATCGCGCCCTGCGCGGCAGGGAAGAATGCGTTCCTTCGAAACGTTGTACGCGAGAACCCCCGAATAGAAATATGCCCGCAGCCATCGCTTGGGGCTGAGGCTCAGGAGCTCCTTGCGCATCACGTACGTGAGCTCGGCGGAGAGATCGAGCGGATCCACCGTTTGGTTTTCCGCGGTTGAAAAATAGAAGTCCGAGTTCTGCGCCACGGACGTGGTGAACTGAAATCCGAACTGCCGGGAAAGATCGTATACGGCTCCGAGATGCTTCACGTTGTTTCGCTGGGCGGTGAACGCGACGCGGACGTTCCGGTAGCCGATCGTGCGGAGCTGCTTCAGCGTCTCGACGACCTTGTCGAATCCTCCCGGAATGCCCCGGATCTCGTCGTGCTTCTCCCCTATTCCGTCGAGGGATATCGCGAGACCGACGTTTCTTCCGATCTTCAGGAGCCCCGGCGCCGCGTGCGCGATCCGGCGCCGCTCGAACCCGTTCGTCGAGATCACGATCCGCGGATGGTTGCAGTGCTCGTCCAGGATGCGCACGATTTCGACGAGATCGTCGCGCAGGAACGGCTCCCCCCCGGTGATGTTGATGTCCCGCAGCGAGCGGGGCAGCTTCCGGAACTGCTCCGGCGAGAGCTCCTCCCCCGGAGGCAGCTGCCAGATATTGCACATGTTGCACCGGGAATCGCACCGGTACGTGACCGCAACGACCGCATCTACCGGCATTGACATACGAATCCTCTCATCCTATCTCCCGAGAGCCTCGCCGAACATCTCCGCGTACCGCCCGACCATGCCTTCCACGGTGAAATCCCGGACGACCCTTTCGCGCCCCCTGATCCCCATCATCCTTCTCGCGTCCGGCGCATCCGCGAGGGCGACGAGCGACACGGCGAGCGCCTCGACGTCCCCCGGCGATATTATGCGACCCTCCTCGCCGTCCAGGATCATCTCGCGCACCGCGCCGACGTCGGACGCGACGACGGGCAGACCGGACGACATCGCCTCGAGAACGGCGAGCGGAAATGTCTCAACGACCGGGTGGGAGCATAGCACCGACGCGTCCGCCGCGGAAAGAATCGCGGGAATATCTTCCCGGCGTCCCATGAAACGAACCGCGTCTCCGAGCGACAGCTCCCGCGAACGCCGCTGCAATTTCTCCGCCTCCGGACCCTCCCCGACCACAAAAAAGAGAAAATCGTCGCGGCGCGCTTTGATGCGCGCGGCCGCATCGAGAAACATCCCGTGGTTCTTTTCCGGCCGCAGGGCGGCGACAATCACGACGACGAAGCGCGAGGCCGGGATCGAGAGGGCGCTTCGCAGCGCTCCGCGTTCGTCGTCGGACCCGGCCGGGTGAAACCGCCCGGCGTCGACGCCGTTCGGTATGATATGGATCTTTCTTTCTTCGATCCCCTCCCGCCGGACGAGGTATTCGGCGTGCCCCTTCGCGAGCGCGACGATCCCCTCGTACGAGCCGAGCACAAACCGGTCGCTCATGGAGAAGGAGCTCTGCTTTCCCCAGAGTCCCGTTGAATGAACGGCGAGAAACCGGTGCTTCAAACCCGCCACGCACGCGGCGACCGAGCCGGCGAAAACGGCGTCGTGATGATCGAGGGAGAGGAGAACGGCGCCGCGGTTGCGGGCGAAAAGGGAAGCGAGACGCGCGCACGCGAGCGGATCGCGGCGGCGGCGCGCGATGCGCGAGACGACCTGCGCGCCGCGGCGAGCGATTTCGGCGCCGACGTCCCCCGGTTCGTGAAGACAGAGAACGCGCGCGGGCAAACCGTGCGCCGGCAGAGCGAGAACGAGCGCCTCGATAACGCGTTCCGCGCCCCCCGTTACGAGGGTTGAAGCGAGTATCTCGACACGAGGAGATTGTCCCGTCGATGTCATCGTGAAACCGTCAGAGGTAGGGAGCTTCCCTGCGCCCCGTCTTACAGCGCATCTCGCCGAGCGTCCCGTGCGCGCGCGCGGGATTCCCGTAGGCGACGACGCCCGGCGGAAGATCCTTCGTGACGACGGAGCCGCTTCCGACGAGCGTGCCCTCGCCGATCGTGACGTACGGCAGAAGCGTCACATTCACGCCGATACGGCAGCCTTTCTTGAGCGTCGGCCCGCGCATGCAGTCTTTCGAATCGGGGCATCCGGGATGGTAATCGTTCGCGATCTTGACTCCGGGCGCAAGAAACACGTCGTCCTCGATAACCGTGAACTGGGCGACGTAGACCTGGCAGTGTATCTTGACTCTCATTCCGATCCGGCAACCGTAATCGACGACCGAGCCGTTCCAGATGGAGAAATGCTCCCCGATCTCGTTCTCTTCCCTGATGATGCTATGGTGCCCCGTTTCGAGGTGCGCTCCGATACGGGAGCCCGCGTAGATGACGCATCCGCTCCTGACGCGCGCGTTCGGACCGATCGTGAGCACGTCGCTCACGCCGCGGCGCGGGGAGAGATAACCGATCACGGCCCCTTCGTCGATGACCGAACCATCGCCGATGTGCACGGTGCCCAGCTTGTGCGGAACGAGGTTACCCTTCATCACACGGAATCCATGAGCACAGGATACTCGATCGTGACCTCTTTGCCGTGCTCCCGCATCGAGCGATCCGCCGCGTCGAGCGCGAGAAGCACCTCGAGGCCGTGAGTTCCGCCGCTCCGCGGGGTCGCGCCCTTCTCGATGCAGTCGACGAAGTGCTGGCACTCGATCTTGAGCGGCTCGGCGTCGTCGAGACGCGGAATGGATATGTCGCCGTAGCGATACGAGAGCTGGAATTCGCCGAATGTGTCGTAGTGGGGCGTCACCGTCACGCCCTTGTCGTAGATCCGTATTTTCTCGAGGCTCGAAACGTCGTCGTAGACGAGCATCTGCTTGCTCCCCACGACCGTCGTGCTCCTGATCTTGTTCGGATTGAGCCACGAGACGTGTATGTTCGCGATCGTCGATTGCGGATATCTGAGAAGGAGAAACGCGACGTCCTCTATCCCGGGCCTGATGTAGGACTGCCCGATCGCCGAGACCGATACGGGGCGCGCGTTCAACACGTAGTTCATGATCGAGACGTCGTGCGGCGCGAGATCCCATACGACGTTGATGTCGTCCTGGAAAATGCCGAGGTTCACGCGCGACGTGGCCAGGTAGTAGACGTCGCCGATCTCGCCGCCCCAGATCAGGTCCTTGATCTTGTTGACCGCGGCGGTATAGACGAAGGTGTGTCCGACCATGAGAACGCGTCCCTTCCGCTTCGCGAGCTCGACGAGCTTTGTCCCCTCGTCGACCGATTGCGCGAGCGGTTTCTCGACGAAAACGTGCTTGCCCGCCTCGAGCGCTTCGCGCGCGACCGGGTAGTGGGAGGATACGGGTGTCGCTATGACGACGGCGTCGATCCCCGGATCGGTGACGATCTCGCGAAAATTCGTCGTCGTGCGCAGGGCCGGATAGAGC
>JBAZPL010000083.1:0-10917 GCA_041648155.1 Candidatus Krumholzibacteriia bacterium | reverse complement strand
ACCCAGGCGGTATCCTCGATGGCAGCTGGACTATCTGGCATTGCTCGCCCAGCGAGACCTGCCCCTGTGGGGATTGCCCGCCAAACCCCAAACGACGGACCGTCTGCTGCGCATGCTCGCGGCCGTCCACGGTCAGATGTGGAATGCTTCCCAGGTCGGTCAAAGCCTGGGGCTTTCCTACCAGACGGTCAACAGCTACGTCGATTACCTGGCCGGCGCTTTTCTGATCCGAAGGCTGCGACCTTTCCAGGCCAGCCTCCGCAAGCGATTGATCAAGAGCCCCAAAGTCTACTGGCGCGACAGCGGCTTGCTCCACGCCCTGCTGAATGTCTCGGACGAGCGCACTCTTCTCGCCCAGCCCTGGGTCGGCGCGAGCTGGGAGGGATACGTGATCGAACAGGCGCTCGGCGAGCTCTCTTCTCGGGGGTGTGCCTTCGAGGCGTACTACTTCAAGACCAGCGATCAATACGAACTGGACCTTGTGTTGGATCACGGACGAGAGCGCTGGGCAGTGGAGATCAAACTCACGGCATCACCGGGTCCCGCGGATATGGCTCGTTTGGATCGGACCGCGGATTTGATCGGCGCCTCTCGGCGCTTCCTCGTGTCCCAGGTCGAAAGATCCTCCGGCAACCCGGAGCGCGCCTCCTGCAATCTTCTTGGCTTTATCGAACGGCTTCGTCACTGGCCGGGATGAACACCGACCTCATCTGGACACGGAACTCTTCGTGGCGCGCTCTGCTGATAAACCGGCTCCCCAAACGTAACCCTCTTCATGAGCACTCTCTGTTTGCGAGAGTATTCAGCGGCGATTTCCAATCAGCCTGAGGCTTGAATAGAAGGCCCCCGGCGCAAACTGGAAGGGACTATTTCATTTGACACGATATCAAGCAGTTGCCCCCCATGCAGGGGGGCGGTTACAGTGGCCGCCCTAGGATGCGTGGAGCCCGGCCCGGGCACCGCTTGAAACACGTAGGAGGTGGGACGAATGAGATGGAACACTCTGCTCTTGGCGATCATCGTGGGTGTTTCCGCTTTCACGGTCCAATCTTGCACCGCCGGATACTACGGCCCCCCACATACGGCGACGCACGGTAACGTCGTCGTCCACTCCGGTGTGGAACTCGTCTTTGACTCGGGACTCGGATTGTATGTCGTCACTGGTTACCCCAGCCATTACTATTACGGCAGGTACTACTACCGCGTTTATAGCGGAGGACGCTATGCGAGGTGCAAGACGCTCCACGGGTCCTGGAGCTCGATCAGCCCTTCGAACTTGCCGCCGGGTCTCGCGAAGAAGTACGACATGCACCCGACGAAGGATCGAGGCAAGCGACACTCGAAGCACGGCCACTAACCTCTGCGCAGGCAACTTCAACGTGCCGGTCCGCGTTTGTCGTGCGTGAAAACGCCCGTCGCACTGGGACGATCAGTAGCTCCCAAGCGCCCAGCGTGACGATCTCTTCGATTGTTGGAAGAGAGAGGCTATTAGCCAAATCACCACGCCAAGGTTCAGCGTCGCCCGAAAGGGGCACCCCAAGTTCGGATAGGAAGTATCTGGCTCCTGAGGTAGGACTTGAACCTACAACCCTCCGGTTAACAGCCGGATGCTCTACCATCGTTGTGCGATCGTCTCGAGAGTCAATCAGACAGGCAGCGTACGCAGGAAATTCGCGGCATCGATCACGTGAACGTCGCCGGCCATGCCCGGCCGCTCACATTCCAGAACCACCTGAATCTTATGCGGTACCTTGAGACGTTCGGCGAAGTAGCTCATGGCCGGGACCGGCGATGTATCGGACAGCTTCACTTCGACCAGCGCCCAGGGTTTACGGTTGAGAGTCAGAAGAAAATCTACCTCGCGCTTCTCCCTGTCCCGCACGTAATGAAGATCAAGGGGGGGAAGCCCAAAGTCCTGCGTGAAGTGGCACCACTTGAGGAGGTGGCTCGCGATGAGGTTCTCGAAGCGGGCCCCATCATCCGGGATTTCAGACCAATCCCAGAGGTAAAGCTTCGGCTCCCTGCGTAGGGATCGAGCGATATTCCCCGCGAACGGTCTGATCAGGTACAGAAAGTACAAACGCTGGAGGTGATCGGTCCACTGTCGAACAGATTCGACGGCGACCTGCAAATCCTCGTGGAGCGCGTTGTAGGAAAGTACACCGCCCGCGCGAAGAACGAGAAGCTCGATCAGCTCCTCCACGTGCGAGAGCATCCGGATGCGCGTCAAATCGCGTAGATCTTCCTTTACGATCAGAGTCCGGCGCTCCCGCAGCCAGAGGCGATGCTGTCGCTCGTTTCTTTCCAGAAACGGGTCGGGGAAACCTCCCCAGCGAAGCAAGGCCTTGAGCGCCTTCCGCGCTCCCGCCGGAGCGGGCTCAGCGAGTTTCAGGAGAGAGCGCATGGTCGCTTCGGGACTCTCTTCGAGCGATGCCCCCCCGGGATCCATGATCTCCTTCACGGAAAGAGGGTGAAGGCGATACTGATGGTACCGGCCAAGGAGACTATCGCCCCCTCGCTGGTAAACGTCCAGACGACCGCTCCCCGTCACCAGCAGATCCATACGGTCCTTGCGGGTGTCCCAGAGACCCTTGATGTATGCCTTCCAACGCGGATACTTATGAATCTCGTCCAGAACCACAAGCGGCCTCTCCCCCGCGCCCTTCGGCCGGAATGCATCGAGGAATCCGTACGGCGCGCCGACAAATTCGCGGCGCCACTCGAGATCGTCCCAGCTCCGGTAGAGATCTTCCGATTTTCGTTTCGCAAGCATGGCTTGGGCGAGTGTCGTTTTTCCGACCTGGCGCGGCCCCACCACGAACGCGATTCTCCGATGAGGAAAATGGGCCAGATCGAGCAATGCTTCGAGGGATCTCTTCATATGACAATTATCCATCATCATGGATAATTGTCAAGACAAATTCCCATGCAGCCTGAAAAATGTCGTAGGTATCGCTGGATATGGAACTGGCTCCCCAAACGCAACCCTCTTCATGACCACTCTCTGTTTTGGGGCAGCTCACCCGGCGAGCCCCCAAATAATCAGCCCGGCCGCTGAACATTTATTCCGCTCAACCGCCGGGCTTCCAAGAACCCGAACTGCCGAAAAGAGACTGGGGTTTGTGTACCTCTGGATTCTCCGGGCGACGAAATACCCGCTGCAATCGCTCGCCTACAGAAGCTGCGAAAGAAAGGTCCTCGCCGGAACCACGATTGGACCCCGAGGCGCGGCAAAGCAATCCGCATCCACGTATTCGGCATCGACAACCACTTGAAACGCGAACGGCGCCTTGATCCGGTCCTGGTAATACTTGACGGTTGCGTCGAGCGACTCGTCCCGATGCTTTGCTTCGACGAGGAACCAAGGCATGCGATCGCGAATAACAACAAAATCGACCTCGCGCTTTTCCTTGTCGCGCAGGTACCCGAGCTCGAACGTGCCCAGCCCCATGTCGTTCCAGCCGTCCACCGCCTTGAGCAAGTGACACGCAATGAATGTCTCGGCCCTATCCCCCGCGTCCTCAATGGAGGCCCAATCCCTCAGGAACCATTTGGGCTCCTTCCGCAACGACCGGGAGACGTTCTTGTGCCACGGCCTGACGAGAAAGCCGAGATGCAACTGGCGCAGGAGATCGATCCAACGGCGTATGGTGTCTATGGACACGCGAACTTCCTTCGCTAAATTGCCATAGACGAGCTGGTGGGCTGAGCGATCGGCCAGGAGTCTTACCAGCGTTTCGAGTTGATCGATGTGCTGGATCTGAGTCAGGTCGCGGATGTCTTCCCGAATAAGTTGTTCGAGCCGGAGCGATTGCCATCGACGGCTGAAGCGGGCGTCGCGCTTGAGAAACGGCTCCGGATACCCTCCATGCCTCCAAAGGGCGTCGAAATCGGTTGCCTTGACCTTCTTGGGTAGTCGGACAATTCGCTTTGAGTCGGGAAGATCCGTATGAAGCATCTCCGCAATGGAGAACGGGTGCATGCGATAGTGGAAGTAGCGCCCCATCAAGCTGTCTCCGCCTCGACGATAGACATCCATGCGGCTGCTGCCTGTAACGATGATTCTCATCCGATCGGCATAGGTGTCGAAAAATCCCTTGAGAAACTGCTTCCACCGCGGATACTTGTGCAACTCATCGAAGAGGATCGTCTGAGCGGTGCTCGACAACCGGTTCAAGCCGAACCGTTCGACCAGACGCGCCGGCCCCGCGAGAATTAGCTCGCGGTCGTCTACATTGTCCCAGTTGGCATAGGAATCGGCATGATTCCGGCACGTGGTGGTCTTCCCGACCTGGCGAGGACCGCTCACAAGAACCATTTGCCGGTACTTTGCGAGATGCTCGCTCAACAGAGCGTCATAGATTCGCTTCCTAGCCTTCATGACTGACCATTATCGACAATGTCGTATAATAGTCAAGACCATTTTTCGATCCTTCGAATTTTGGTCTGTACGAAGGTGCGGCCCGGATATGATCTGGCTCCCCGGACGCAACGCTCCTCATAACCACTCTCTGGTTTCGGATGCCCAAACAGGAGCTCAGGAAGATCAAATGATTCTTGGAGGTCTTTCTAATATTTGTAAGCGACACCCAACCAAAAGGTTCTGCCCTGTGCCGGATATCCGCTCTCGGGTTCGTAGTCTTCATCGGACAGATTGCTCACGGTTAGATAAGCCTCCCATTTTGCCGGGAAGGGCTGAGAGAACTTGGCGCCGAAAACGGTGTACCCCTCGTTCTCCATAACCACCGTCTCCGGATCCGTTGCGGTCGGCAGCTGGGTGTAGGAGTCCCCGTATTTCGCCATGGTCAGAGCTATGCGCGAGCCGAGCGTCGGCGCCGTATATTGGAACCTCGCATCCAGCTTGTATTCCGGCACATCGGTGACATTTTCCGTCGCCCGGCCGGGGCTGACATCTTCAGCGTCGATGTAGGTGTAACCGACATTGAAGGACAGGCTCTTCACGGGATCTATATCCGCATTGATTTCGATCCCAAGCATCTCGATCTCGGCAATATTATAGTAGAGCTCATCGGGGGACGGGAAATCGCGGCTGATGCGATCGGATATGTCATGATAGAAAGGCGACACTTCGAAGCTCAGCATTGAATTGACGACCATCGAAATGCCGGCCGTGTAGTTTATGCTTCTTTCCGACTCGAGATCTTTATTGCCTGATGACCCGAATAATTCGCTGAGAGTGGGGAAACGGGTCTTTTTGGCCACGGACGCGAAGAGCCTCGTTTTGTCGTTCAAGAAGAAGCTGGCCCCTATCATCGGATTGATCTCGGTCATTGTTTCAGGGGTCTCGGCAGCGACCTGTTGCACGAAATTTCCATCATCGTCGGTTTCGTTGGTTTCCGCCTCCTTGACATCGAACCAGTCATAACCGATGCCCGCCACAACGGAGAGTTTCGAATCGAGAAGTATCAGCTCATCCTCCAGACCCAGCGAACCCGTATAAGACGCGCTCTTTTCAAAGGGCAGGTATTCATCGTCGCGCTGCTCATGGCTATCCAGCCTGAAGTTGACGGCACCCCTCAGGACATTCCAGCCGGCGAGGGTGTAATCGCCGATTGCCATGCCGCCCGCGATGTAGTCCTGATACCGGCTCGAGGCTATCGCGGTATCGAAGGTCGCATCGGAGTAGGAAACATAGTCGTCAATATGGTTATGATAGAAGAGCTTGCCCATCAGGCCGAATGCATGGGTCAGCCTTTTCCTTCCGCTGAGGTCGGCGCCCCAGTTGTCATATGTTTCTATCCTGTCGAACGTCGAAAAGGCAGGTGGGTCGGGAAATATCTTCACCAAATCGATGTCGGGCGGGTCGCCCTTTTCCGTGGCGGAATAGTGCAGGTTCAAGAAATACTCGGCATCTTCCGAGGGCTCAAGACCGAGTTTCACATAGAAATTATCAGCCCTGAAATCGGAATTGTTGCGCACGCCGCCGTCTTCAATGAGGGTATCGACCCTCACCGCCTTCTTCCCCGCGCCCGTTTGCACCACGCCGACTCGGGGTGTGAAATCATCCGAGAGCTTCCATCCATCCCACTGCCGGTGCATATAGGAAATCCAGTAGCTCAGACTCCCCTGTTTCATCCCATGCGACAGATACGCCGATGCGGCGCCATCCCGTCCGACCTCGAGCTTCCCCGAAAAGGACGCCCTATCGGCAGCTTTCTTCGTAATGATGTTTATGACGCCCGCTTCGGCATTAGCGCCGTAGAGCACCGACGCCGCTCCTTTTATGACATCTATCCGCGCCACATTCTCTATCGAGATCTGATTCATATCGAACTTGCCGTATTTCGTCTCGTAGTAGGGCACGCCGTCGATGAGGATGAGCGCCTTATCCTGAGAGAAGCCGTGTATCGAAATGCCGGCTTCCATCTTTCTTCCCATCGTCACCCGGACGCCGGGAATATATTGCAGGGCCTCCGCTACGGTGCGGCTGTTCGTCGCGGCAATATCCTCGGCCGTTATCTCCGTATTGATCGCGATGCTCTTGACGCCGGCCCTCTCGGCCAGAACCAGAATCTCGCCCAGCGTGTATGTCTTGTAGTCTTCCTCGGCCGACAGGGCACCCGGATAAACGGACGATCCGAGGATCATCATTATGAATAGAGCTCTTGTTGGTTTGTTCATAGCTTGGATTTTCTACAGGAAATTCAATTTCGCGTCAAGATTTTATGCGGAGGGCGCATGGACGCTATCGCCTCAGGCGCCGCAGGCGTTAACCATAAGGGTGCCCCGATTTCGGATATGAAATATCCGGCTCCCCAAACGTAACCCTCTTCATAACCACTCTCTGTTTTGGGCTGTTCGCCCGGCCTGCCACGCGGATGATCGGCAAGCTTCGGGAAGCCGAAGTGCTTGTGGCGAAAGGACACACGGCTGCTGAGGCTACAATGAGTGTTTCAACGGAAAGCTGTGGGATATCGACCGCCAGTTCCGGAGGCCATAGAGCCGCCTCCAATCGAGCGAGCAGTCTAACTCTCAGAGTGGCAAAAAGAGCGGGGGCAGGTCAAGATCGAGCCGTTCGTTAGCGATCGCCCATGCCTTTGCTCTTGCCGAGTCTGGCGGCATTCAGCTAACCTCATGGCAATGAAATCAACCACCGTCCGCATACTCCAGCTTCTGGATGACCCTCAAGAGCTAGAAGCTCTCTATCGGCAGGATCCGGAGGCGTTTCGTGAGTCGCTTGACGAAGCATCCCGAGTCGAGCCCGACTCGGTGACGCTGCGGGTCTGGCGGGCCCGGTTCGAGTTCCGCGAGTCCGGGCACGGAGCGGAGTGGCGCAAGAAGCTCGGGGTGACCATCGCCATCGCCATTGTCTTCGGCGCGCTCATCCGATTCCCGGCTCTCTGGCTCAACCAGGACTGGTACTATTCCCGCCTCGCCCCTTCATGGGTCATCATGGCGCTCGCCACGTACTTCTGGATCGAGCGTCGCGACCGTTGGAGCTTGGTCGCCGGGTTGAGCCTCGCGCTCGTGGCGATCGCTTATGTTCGTCTGCTTCCCGGATACTCCGATTCCGTGGTCATGGCCTTGATCCATCTCCCAATCGTCTTCTGGTTCTTTTTGGGCCTGGTGTTCATGGGACGCTCGTGGCGCGACGCGGATTCTCGGGTTCGCTTCGTGCGTTACAATGGCGAATTGGTGGTCCTCGGGAGCCTCGTGGCACTGGGCGGAGTAGTGTTCAGCGGTGTGACGATTGCGCTGTTTAAGCTGGTTGCCGAGACAACCGAGAAGTGGTACCTCGAAAATGTCGCGGTCTTCGGCGCCGCCGCCGTACCGGTCGCCGGAACCTACTTGTACGACGCCGTGTTCAATCGGCGTACCGGCATCGCCGCAGCGCTCGCGCGAGTATTTTCACCCCTCTTCTTGCTCATGGCAGTCATCTATTTGATCGTGGCCTTCGTCGGAGGTAAGAACCCGCTCGTCGATCGTTCCTTCCTCATTACGTTCAACGGGATGCTGCTCCTCGTACTTGGCATTTCCGTCTTTTCGATCGTGGAACGCACCGAAGAGTCGCATGTGCAGTTGATCGACTTTATCAACCTCACGCTCGTAGTCGTCACTCTCTTGATCGATGCAATCGCCCTATCGGCGATCCTGTTCAGGATAGCCTCTTTCGGGTTCACGCCGAATCGCGTAACTGTACTCGGAGCCAACCTGGTCATCATGTTGCATCTCGTCTGGATATGCCGGACCTATGTCGCATTGCTCCGGCGGCGGGTTGAGTTTGCCGCGATGCGGCACGTCGTGGGAAGTTACTTGCCGGTCTATGGTGGTTGGGCCGCCGTCGTTACGTTTCTACTACCGGTGATCTTTCGGTTTGCCTGACCATCTCGAGCGGACTGCCGCGAGCTTTATCGGCATTCTCTTTCGAATGCCCGAGAATGGCGAAGTTCGGATAGATAGAATCTGGCTCCCCAAACGCAACCCTCTTCATGAGCACTCTCTATTTGCGAGAGTATACCGCAGTGATTTTCAATGAGCTTGAGGCTTGAATAGAAGGCCCCCGGCGCAACAGGAAAGGACTATTCCATTTGACACGATTTCAATCGGTTGCTACCATGCAGGGCGTCGGCCACAGTGGCCGCCCCAGGACACGTGGAACCCGGCCTGGGCACCGCTCGAAACACGTAGGAGGTGGGACTAATGAGATGGAACACGCTGCTCTTGGCGATCATCGTGAGTGTTTCCGCTTTCACGGTCCAATCTTGTACCGCCGGATACTACGGCCCCCCGGGCACGGCAGGGCACGGTTACGTCGCGGTCCACTCTGGTGTGGAACTCGTCTTTGACTCGGGACTCGGATTGTACATCGTCACTGGTCACCCCAACTATTACTATTACGGTGGGTACTACTACCGCGTGCATGACGGAGGGCGCTATGGGAGGTGCAGGACGATCGACGGGCCCTGGAGCTCGATCAACCCTTCGAAATTGCCGCCGGGCCTCGCGAAGAAGTACGACGTGCACCCGACAAAGCATCAAGGCAAGGGAAACCGGAAGCACGGCCGCTAACCTCTGCACAGACAACTTCGCCGTGCCGGCCTGCGTTTGTCGTGCGCGAAAGAGCTCGTCGCACTGGGACGATCAGTAGCTCCCGAGCGCCCAGTGCGATGAGCTCTTCGATTGTTGGAAGAAAAAGGCTGTTAACCAAATCACAACATACCTGTGCGGGAAACAACGACTCGCCGACCGTGCCTGTCTCAAGGGTCAGTATTAATCAAAGGGGCACATGGGGCTCGGATAGAAAAATCTGGCTCCCCAAACGCAACACTTTTCATAACGACTCTCTGTTTTCAAGCCGCTCGGACGGTGAACCGAGCAATTAGGTCGGCTGCCAAGCTTTCATCAGATTTAACAGCCGGATTTCTCTATTCCCGACTGGATCAGTTTCTGGGTAGGGATCACAAGATTAAGCGCGTTGAGATTGGCAGTATCGCAGAGAGAGCAAGAACATGAGCTTAATAGAAAGGTCAGGATTTCAAATCCCGTATCAACCGATCCATTTCAGCCGACCATCCAAATGGTCGATAGTCTATTTCAAAATGTGTCTCTAGCAGTTTCTCCAAAGCCTTTAAATCTGGGCGGTTTTTGGGGACATCTTTTTCGGACTTCCCGTCGGGCGCAATGGTCGCGGTGGTCGTTACTCCCGCTAAACCCTTTTTGGCCGTGCCCCGTACCACCAGCAAGCCATCTTCCGAAATGGCCATGCCAGTCTCCACCACCCGACCTTCGCCAATGATCTTGAACAGCAGCCCCAACAGACCTGTGGTGGGACACCCCGTCAATCCTTCTATATCGTCAAAGAAGAAGCGGTTGCCAAAATTGAGCAACCGATAGGTAATTACCCGATGATTGGTCACTTTTAACTGAGGGGTTGAAAGTGTGTCTCGATACGAATACTTGCTTTTTGCCCCAGATTCTTCCGGCCACCAGAGCAACACGTTCAGCGCCTGCACCGGACGGTCGCCTTTTCTTACGTTTTCAATCACCCGATCCCGTCTGGCATCGACCCACGTTGACTGCTTGTGTTCGAACGCCAGCCTGACATATTGGGGGGCCGTCTCTGCTGTTAGATTCGTCTTCACCATAAACGCCCGAAACCAGTCTTCGCAGGTAATCAGCATCGGCCTGTCCAAACGTCCCGAATCTGCAACCGTATTCACCAGCTCGAACAACACCTCGGCCTGAAACCGCCCCCCGTTGGTGGTAGCCCGCGGATCAAATCCATTCACCATGTTCATTGCTGCAATCAACTCAGCCTCTGTCACGCGGCGATAATCCAATTCGGCAGCAAACATCGGAGCGCAATAAGACCCGCTCACTCCGATCAACATCAAGAGCATAAAACTGAGGAGAATCATTCTTCGTCCAAAGGGCATCCATCCTGCTCGTTCACTTAAGAATGTCATGGAGCCGTATCGACCTTTCCCATCTCCCGATCTGCTCAGAACCAGACCCCTACTCATGAGCTGCGAGGCTCAACTATATAATGCCGGCGGATGAACTACAACGTGATTTGTGGGCCCGAGGCGGCCCGGAACGCCCGACCGGTCGACGTAATAATTTGTATTGGTGCTGCCGCTTATGCTGGTCTGCTTTCAATAATCGAGGCTAGGCTAGGTGGGCCGCTCCGCTTTCTTGGATGCCTCATCCAGTTATTCGTGAAGAGGATAGATATTGACCATCCAATGGCGGAACTGCACTACACCTGTTCGCCTGGCCAAAGAGTTCTTCATAGGGTAAAATCTGGCTCCTGAGGTAGGACTTGAACCTACAACCCTCCGGTTAACAGCCGGATGCTCTACCGATTGAGCTACTCAGGAGCACGAGATATTCAATATTTTAAAAATGCAAGCGACGCCCGAAGGCATCGCTGAGTATCAATAATAGTGGGCGAAG
>JBAZPL010000082.1:0-11242 GCA_041648155.1 Candidatus Krumholzibacteriia bacterium | reverse complement strand
TCTACGTCACGGTCGACGTAACCGAACAGATCAACACGTATATCGACAATCACCCGCGATTCTCCGATATCGCCCTCTTTTACGCCTTCAAGATTCCCTGGATCCTCGCGCTCATCATGCCCGTCTCGGTGCTTCTCGCCGCCGTTTTCTCGCTCGGGAAGCTCTCGAAGCAGAACGAGCTGACCGCGTTCATCGCGTCGGGCACTTCCCTCGTGAGGGTCGCTCTTCCGATCATTGTTTCGGCGCTGCTCATCAGCTTCGTCGTGATGGCTTTCGGGGAGTACGTCGTGCCCGACGCGAACCGGAAGAGCATCAGGATCAAACGCGTCAAGATCGAGGGAGTGAAGGAAAAGGACACCTCGCGTTACCGTTCGAACATGCATTACCAGGGAGAGCGGGGAAGAACGTATTATGCCGAAACGTACGACGTCATGCTCAAAGCACTCATGAACGTGATTCTGTACGAATACCGGGAGGGAAACCTCGAACGACGGATCGACGCCAAAAAGGCTGTTTGGGACGGAACCGAGTGGATCTTCGTCGATGGCGCCGTCAGGGAGTTCACCAAGGAGGGAGAAAAGATCGCGACGTTCGCGAAGCTCACGATGAAGGAGCTTCCCGAGCGCCCCGAGGATTTCACCAAGGAGGATATCGAACCCGAGGAGATGAACTTCCGCCAGCTCGGAGCATATATCGACAAGCTCGCGCGGAGCGGCGGCCCTGTTGACAAGTACCGCGTCGACCTTTATTTTAAATTCAGCTTTCCGTTCACGAGTCTCATATTCGCGCTGATCGGCGCCGCGCTCTCCTCCGCGAAGAGGAAGCCGTCGATGGCGACGGGATTCGGTTTGACGCTCTTGATCAGCTTCACCTACTACGGGGTGCTGAGAATAGGGCAAGGCCTCGGGCACAGCGGCGTGATCGATCCGCTCTTGGGCGCGTGGATGGGGAACATCGTCTTCGTCGTGGTCGGCGGCCTGCTCCTCTACCGGGCGAATCAATGATGCGAAGCGTTTCCATACTCCTCTCCGCGATCGCGATCTCGTTCTTTATCCTCGCCGCTCCCGTGCCCGCGCGGGGCATGAAGGATTCGTTCCCCGGGGAGATCGCGTTCCTTAAGAAGCTCGCCCCCGAAGAGCGTTACTCCTACTTCGCCGCCCAGTACTTCATGAACAAATACCAGCGGAAGGCGTACCTCTCGCTCCCGACGGCGGAGCGGCGCGCGGAATGGTTCGAGCGTTTCTGGATCGACATCGATCCGACGCCGGCGACTCCGGAGAACGAACGGAGGGAGGAGCACGAAAAACGCGCCGCGCTCGCGCGCAAGCTCTTCGGCATGACGAAGGCGCCCGGATGGGACAGGCGCGGCGAAACGCTCATACGCTACGGCCTCCCGAACAACCGCACGCAGATCTGGGGCACCGTGTCGTTCTCGGGAATGACGGCCCCGGGCGAGGTCTGGTTCTACGAGTCGCTCGATATGCTCGTTCAGTTCCGGAACGCCAATCTCAAGGGAGAATACTTTTTCGCGAGCGATCCGGTGGGCCGCTCCTCGAGGCGCGAGCTCGAGCGGAACCAGAACATCAGCGGCCTCATAAAGTACGGCGTCCTCACCGAGATGTTCCCCACGCAGTTCATGAGCCCCGACGAGGTGAAGGATCTCGTCGATTTCAATCCCGACGAAATCGATTACACGGCGAGCCCCGATACGCGCATGATCACGCTCAAGGACCGCATCGCGGAGATGGAACAGGAGAAGGTCCAGAAGTCGGTCAACAATTTCTACGCCGCCCTCGAGGAGCGGCCGACGATCTACTCGTTCGAGCTCAACCAGAAGCTTCTTCCCCTTTACTTCGACGTCGCGTCCTTCCGGGGAGGCGAGCGGACGCTGCGCACCGAAATCAGCTTCGAGGTTCCCACGAGCGAGCTCAAGTTCGTGCAGAAGGAAGGCGCTCTCGTTGCGGACGTGGAGTTCAAGGTCCTCGTGCGCGACGTCGACATGAAAGAGGTCGCCTTCGCCGTCGACACGATAAAACCGACTGTGACCGGGGATTGGCTCACGGACAAGGGCCCGCGCCCCCCGAGCCTCGTGCCCGCCCAGATCGTCCTCGCGCTCGAGCCCGGTTACTACCGGGTCGGTATCGAGGCGCGGGACAGGACCTCCGAACGGCGGGCCGCGTACCGCACGAACATCGAGCTCGTGCCCTACGCCGCCTCGCCGTCGGTGAGCGACATTCAGTTCGCGAGCAGCATCAGGGAGACCGAGGCGAATCAGGATTTCGTCAAGGGCGGCCTGCAGGTCGTGCCGCATCCGTCGCACGCGTACCGGAAACCGTTCCCGTTGTGGATGTATTTCGAGCTCTACGGACTCGACACCGATCCGGAAGGGCTCGCCTACTACCGCGTCGAGTACCGGATCATCCCCCTCGAGAAGCGCAGGCGCGGCCCCGTTTTCGAGGAAACGTCGGCCGCGATCAGCTCCTCCTTCGAAACGAGCGGCTACGGCACGACGCAGCCCCAGCGGATCTCGGTCGCGACGGAGAACCTCTGGGAAGGAAGGTTCCGGTTCATCGTGACGGTCACGGACCGACGCAGCTTCCGCACCGCGACGCGATCGGAAGATTTCTCAATTTTAAAATAGATACCGAGGGGCTCATCGCCGCCGGCCAATGAAGAAATATGCAACCATAGTCGGGATTCTCGTCTGCGCTTTCCTGTCCATCCGCGTGGCCGCGGAGAGTTTCGCGGGAGAGGAATCACTCGTGGCGAAGCTCCCCTCGCAGCGGCTGTCCGAATACCTCGAGCTCAAGATCCTCATGAACCCGCTCCAGATGCGGCAGTACCTTATGCTTTCGACCGAAAGGGAACGCTCCAAGTGGATCAGGCGTTTTTGGGCAGAGCTTGATCCGACGCCGGCCTCGGATGAGAACGAGCGCCGCATCGAGCACGATAAGCGGATCTCCGTGGCGCGCGAGTACTTCCGCTCGCGGGGGGCGCCCGGCTGGGACGATCGCGGTGAAGCAATCATCAGATGGGGGCTTCCGAGCTGTCGGATGAAGACGATAGGAGACGTCACACTCAACGGTGTGGTCCCGCCCGGCGAGGTCTGGTACTACCACCGGTACGCCATGGTCGTCGACTTCAAGGATTTCACGCTCACGAGGCACTACAGCTTTTCGACCGGAGCCATGGAGCATCCGCTCACGTCTCTCGATGAAATCAGGAGGATCGCGCGATCGAGCGAGCTCTCCCGCTCGACGGAGCGGATGAAGCTCGAGCCGGTCGAGTTTCTCGATCCGCAGGAGTTCAAGAACGTCCTGAATAACGCTGACCGAAGCGAGATCGATTACTGGAAGGATATGTACATTCACTCCGAAATCCTGCGGCAGTCGGCGATGAATGACGTCATCAACGGATTCGAGCACGAGAAAGTGAAGATGGAACAGGCGGCGGGGAACTTCGACAGATTCCTGAGCGAGCTGCCCGTCGTCCATCAGTGCGACATCGATCAGAACACCCTTCCACTCCATTTCGACATTGCGGGCTTCAAGGGCGCGGGGCGCGCATTGCGCACCGAGGTCAGTTTCGAGGTTCCCGCGAACGAGCTCGCGTTCGCCCCGGCGGGAGACGGAAGGGCGGCCGACGTCGAGTTCACCGTGGTCGCGATGAATTACGAATTCAAGAGCGTGGCGCGCGGGAACGATCGCATCAGGCCCATCCTTCCCGGAAACGCGGTTACGCCGGCAACGCTGCTTCCGGGACAGGTCGTGCTCTCCCTCGAGCCCGGCTACTATCGTATCGGCATCGAGGCGTTCGATAGGATATCAAAAAAGAGAGCCGCGGCCGTGAAAGCCGTGCGTCTCGCCGGCTGCGGCGGGTCTCCCGCCCTGAGCGACATCCAGTTCGCGAGCAGCCTCGGCGAATCCGCGGCAAATACACGATTCGTCAAGAACGGACTCCGGGTCGTTCCCCATCCCTGCCGCGCGTATCGAAAACCGTTTCCCCTGCATTTCTACTTCGAGATCTACGGGCTCGACGCCGATGCCGAAGGACGCGTTTTCTACAGGATCGAGTATCGAATCACCCCACTCGAGAAGAAGCGCTGGGGTCCGGTCCTCATCGAGACGCCGACGACGATCAGCTCTTCCTTCGAGACGAGCGGCTACGGCTCGATGCAGCCGCAGCGGCTCTCGATTGCGACGGACGAATTCTGGGAAGGACCGTTCAGATTGGACGTGACGGTCACGGACCGCCGCAGCTTCCGCACGGCGACGAAGTCGGAGAACTTCTCGATACTCAAGTGAACGCGGGCGCGAGCCCGGACGATCAGGTCCCCTCTTCCCAGCTCGCGAGGTAGCGCTTCTGCTTCTCGGTGAGCTCGTCGATCTTCACGCCCATGCTCGCGAGCTTGAGGGCGGCGACCATTTGATCGATCTCGCGCGGAACGGAGTAGACCTTCTTCTCGAGCTGCGCCTTCCCCTTGACGAGAAACTCGACCGAGAGAAGCTGGTCGGCGAAGCTCATGTCCATGACCATCGCGGGGTGCCCTTCGGCGGCGGCGAGGTTGATGAGGCGCCCTTCGCCGAGGAGATTAATCTTGCGGCCGTCCTTGAGAATGTATTGCATGACGCTCTCGCGCATCGCGCGCCTCTCGACGGCGAGCCCCTCGAGGGCGGGAATGTCGATCTCGACGTTGAAATGCCCCGAGTTCGCGACAACGGCGCCGTCCTTCATCTTCTCGAAGTGCTCCTTGCGGATGATGGACGTGTCGCCGGTGACGGTTATAAATACGTCTCCCACCGCGGCGGCCTCGAGCGAAGCCATGACGGTGTAGCCGTCCATGACCGCTTCGAGCGCCTTCAGGGGATCGACCTCGACGACGATCACGTTCGCTCCCATGCCTTTCGCCCTCGTCGCCGTGCCGCGCCCGCACCAGCCGTACCCGAACACGACGACCCGGGAGCCCGCGAAGAGCAGATTCGTCGAGCGGAGGATGCCGTCGATCGTGCTCTGGCCCGTGCCGTAGCGATTATCGAAGAGATGCTTGGTCTCGGCGTCGTTGATGGCGATGACGGGATACATGAGGACGCCGTTCTTCTCCATGCTGCGGAGCCTGATGACGCCCGTCGTCGTTTCCTCGGTGCCTCCCTTGATGCCGGCGAGAAGCTCCCGGCGATCCTTGTGGAGCATGCTCACGAGATCGGCGCCGTCGTCCATCGTGATCGTCGGCTTCGTATCGAGAACGGCCTTGATGTGGCCGTAGTAGCGCTCGCTGTCCTCGCCCTTCACCGCGAAGGTCGCGATCTTCTCGTGCGCGACGAGAGAGGCGACGACGTCGTCCTGCGTGCTGAGCGGATTCGAGGCGCAGAGCGCGACCTCGGCACCCCCTGCCTTGAGCGCGATCACGAGGTTCGCGGTTTCGGTCGTCACGTGGAGGCAGGCCGCGATCTTTACGCCCTCGAGCGGCCGCTCCTTCTCGAAGCGCCCCTTGATCATCCTGCAGACGGGCATACTCTGCCACGCCCACTCGATCCGTTTCTTCCCCGCCTCGGCCAGATTCATATCCTTGCAGTCGTACTGCATCTCGTGATTCCTTTCTCTCGTGTGATTCCTCAGCAGGTCTTCCCGCCGACGCCCGCCTTCGATTTCAATATTTCGACCATATCGAGGAGCTCCCAGGTGAAATCGGGCTCCGTCCGGCCAAAGTGGCCATACGCGGCCGTCTGCCGGTAGATGCCCCGCCGGAGCTTGAGCCGTTCCATGATGCCCCGGGGCGTGAGGTCGAAGACGTCGCGGACGATCGCCGTCAGTTTGGCGTCCGTGAGCTTGCCCCGACCGGCGGTGTCGATCATGACGGAGATCGGCTCCGCCACGCCGATCGCGTACGCGAGCTGGACCGTGCACTCGTCGGCGAGCCCCGCGCCCACGATGTTCTTCGCGACGTGGCGCGCCGCGTACGAGGCGGAGCGATCCACCTTCGTCGGGTCCTTTCCCGAGAACGCGCCGCCGCCGTGGCTCGCGTAACCGCCATACGTGTCCACGATGATCTTGCGGCCCGTGAGCCCCGTGTCGGCCGCGGGGCCTCCCTTCACGAAGCGCCCCGTCGGGTTCACGAGGATGCGATAGTCGCTCGCGTCCACGTTCATCCCGGAAACGACCGGTCTGATGACCTCCTTCGTGATGTCCTTGCGGATCTGGTCGATTCCCGCGTCCGCGCTATGCTGCGTGGAGACGAGGACGGTGTCGATCCGCTTCGGGACGTGATCCTCGTATTCGATCGTGACCTGCGACTTGCCGTCGGGCTTGAGGTAGTCGATGATGCCCATCTTGCGCACCTCGGCGAGCCTCCGCACGAGCCGGTGCGCGATGAAGATCGGCATCGGCATGAGCACGTCGGTCTGCGTACAGGCGAATCCGAACATCATCCCCTGGTCCCCCGCGCCTCCCGTGTCGACGCCCATCGCGATGTCCCCCGACTGCTCGTCGATCGAGGTGAGAACCGCCGCCGTCTCGAAATCGAAACCGAGGTGCGGGTCGGTGTAACCGATATCCCTGATGACGCCCCGCACGGTCGAGGGCACGTCGACGTAGGTTTCCGTGTGAATCTCCCCCGCGACGAACGCGAGCCCCGTCGTGACGATGCATTCGCACGCGACGCGACCGTTCGGATCCTTGGAGAGGATCGCGTCGACGACCGAGTCCGAGATCTGATCCGCGACTTTATCCGGATGCCCCTCCGTGACGGATTCGGAGGTGAAAAGGTGCTTCTCAGCCATACATCAACTCCTTGCGGTCATGATACGTATCATTTGCGGGCACTGAGTACAATTATTCGCTCGACCTGAAAAATCAAGCGAAAACGTACGGGCGGCTTTTCAGCGGTAGTCTATCTGCGAATAGTCGCTCACGTTGACGCTGCCCTTGCGGCCGGTAACCTCGGCGAAGCCCCCCACGACCGATCCCTCGAGGATGACGTTTTCGATGACGGCCTCCTCGTTCAGGATCGAGTTCTCGATGATGGAGTTGCGGATCTCGCACCCCCTGGCGACCGAAACGTAGGGCCCGATGATCGAATTCACGATCGTGCTCCCCTTGTCGATCGAGCAGGGAGGGATGATGATGCACCCGTCGCGCTTTCCTCCCGTCTTCGCGTCTTCGAGGAGAATGCGGTTCGTCTCGAGGAGCGTCTCGACCTTCCCGCAATCGTACCAGCCGTCGATGTGGTACGGGTAAAATTCGGCTCCCCCATCGATCATGAGCTGGAGAGCGTCGGTGATCTGGTATTCCCCCTTGGTCATGACGTTCCGGTTGATGATCTCCTCGCACGCCTTGAAGAGCGGCGACGAATTCTTGAAATAGTAGAGCCCGATAAGGGCGAGGTTTCCCTTCGGATGCTCGGGCTTCTCGACGATCTTCCGCACGATCCCTTTCTCGACCTCGCAGATTCCGAATCGCGTGGGGTCGGCGACCTCGCGGACCCCGAGCACGCAGCCGCCGGCCTTCGGAATGCGCGCAAAATCGGTCTTTATGATTGTGTCGCCGAGAATGATGATGAGCTCGCTGTCGTCCGCGTACTCGCGGGCGAGGGAGACGGCGTGCGCGATCCCCTTCTGCTCCGTCTGCTCGACGAAGGTGATGGGGACCTTGTAGGCGGCCGTGAGGTACTCGCGGATGAGATCCCCCTTGTAGCCGACGATGGGGATGAGGTCCTTGACGCCCATGCCGAGGAGACTGTCGACGATGTGACCGAGAATCGGCTTTCCCGCGACGTTGAGAAGCGCCTTCGGAATGTTGAGCGTGTGGGGTCTCAGCCGCTTTCCGATTCCCGCCACCGGTATGATCGCCTTCATGCATCCTCCATCTTGAGTTCGTCCTTGATACGCTCGATTTTCTCGATCGGCGTCGGATCCTTCCCGTATTCGACCGCGAGATATATGCTCGTGAAATCTCCGAGGAGAATGATCGAGAGGAGACGCGCGAGACGCCCCTCGCGTCCCCGGTCCCCCTCGCTCTCGACGAGAATGGCGCCGCCCGCGAGCGGTTCGAGCATCCGGTACGCGGCCTCCATTCCACGCTGGACGCGCGGATGATCGTCGACGTCCCGGAGCATAATGAGAAAGAAGTCGCTCCTGAGACGCTCGGGGCATTCCCAGCCCATGATCTCGTTGTGGCCGAGTTCGGGGAAACTGTTCGCGAAAGCCATACTCTTCGCGTTTTCGTTGAACTGGCATTTCCAGCGGTAGGCCGCGGAGTGCAGGAGCCCGTCGCCGCAATATATGAGCGGCGTTTTTCCGTACAGGCGCTTCGCAAGCTGGAGGGCGCGGCTCTCGACGGGATCCCCTTCGAGCGAGTATTTTTCGACGAGCTTGCGGCTCCTGCGAACCGCCGAATCCACTTCTTCGCCGGTGACCTCGCGGACGCCCCACTTCGAAACAAGCGCGAGGAGCGTCGTGAAAAGGTATCCGAGCGCGGCGCGAGGGGGCATTCCCCCGGGAACGCGCAGCACGCGCACACCGGCAGCGTTCGCCTCTCCGGCAAGCGTTCCGCCGGAAGTGATGACGATCGTCGGACACTTGCGCATGAGCGCGTTCTGGAAGCAGCTCAACGTCTCCTCGGTGTTGCCGCTGTAGCTGACGCACACGACGGGGGTCGATGCGTCGGCGAACGCGGGCAGGGCGTAGCCCGATTCGAGGATGATCGGCACGACGGCGTCGGCGCGGATCATGTCGAGCAGCAGCTTCCCGCCGATCGCCGACCCCCCCATCCCGCAGAGTATGACGGGCCCCTTGCGCTTCGCCGGCGCCGCTTTGAACGATTTCATCATGCGCCAGGCTTCCTCGACGTGATCGGGCAAATGCATCGCGAGGTCGAGCATCTTGCTCGCGTCGACGCGGTAGTGTCTCGCGAAATCCTCTTGGCTCATGTGCCGGCCTCCGGGTGAAATTCCTTGAGCTCGGGCCGCTTCTCGTGGATGAAACGATCGATCAGCTCGCGAACCTCCAGCGCGGTCCCCATCGTGAGCGCCTTGCGGACGAGGGACCGCGTTTCGTCGTAGGTGACCGACCGGACGATCTTCTTGATGGTCGGAATGAGATACGATCCGGCGCTGAACTCGTCGAGGCCGAGCCCGAGGAGCAGGAGCGCGCCGTGGATATGTCCGGGCATCTCGCCGCAGATGCCGACCCATATCTTGTTCTTGTGCGCGGCCGCGACCGTATCGCGGAGCATCCGGATGATGCTCGGATGGAGCGGGTCGTACAGGTACGAGATCTTCGCGTTGCCCCGATCGACCGCGAGCGTATACTGGATGAGATCGTTCGTCCCGATGCTGAAGAAGTCGACTTCGCGGGCGAGAAGATCCGCGATGGCGACCGCCGAGGGGGTTTCGATCATGACGCCGATTTCCGGGTTCTCGCCGATCTGGTAGCGCTGCCGCTTGAGATCCTCCTTGACCTCTTCGCAGATCTCCTTCGCAAGGCGCACTTCTTCGATCACGGTGATCATGGGAAACATGATCCGCACGTCGCCGTGCGCGGCGGCGCGGAAAATCGCCCGGAGCTGCGTCTTGAAGATATCCTTCCGCGCCAGCGTGAACCTGATCCCCCGCCAACCCATGAACGGATTCGCTTCCTTGAGATCGCCGACCCAGCGCGCGATCTTGTCGCCGCCGACGTCGAGCGTGCGGATGATGACGGGGTCCGAGGGCATGCGCTTCACGACGCTCGCGTAATAGCGGTACTGCTCCTCCTCGCCCGGAAGGGTGTTTCGGGTGATGAAGAAGTATTCGGTGCGAAAGAGCCCGATGCCGCGCGCTCCGTGATTGATGACGTCGTCGACCTCATCCGCGTTCTCGATATTCGCCGAGAGCTCGATCTGGTGCCCGTCGAGAGTCACGGCGGGATAATCGCGCAGCGTGAGGAGCTCCTTTTCGATGTCGCGGTATCGCACCTGCGCCTCGCGGTAGGTATTCACCGTTTCGCTCGTCGGGTGCAGTATGACGTGCCCCGTGATCCCGTCGACGATGAGCTGGTCGTGGGGTTTCACGTACTTGCTGATATCGTTGAGGCCGACGACCGCGGGGATGCCCTGCGAGCGCGCGAGGATCGCGGCGTGCGACGTGCTTCCTCCCGAATCCGTGACGAATCCGAGGACGTATTTCTTGTTGAAGCCGGCCGTAGCGGACGGGGTCAACGTCTTCGCGACGACGACCGCCTTTTTCCGCAGATTCGTCACGCCTTCATCCTTCTGTCCCATGAGATTCCGGATGATGCGTCTGCGCACGTCGCGAATATCCTCGCCGCGTTCCTTGAGATATTCGTCCTTGATGTTGGAAAATGTCGTCAGCACTCTATCGAGAACGAGGCTCAACGCATACGCCGCGTTGACCTTCTGCTCCTTGATCACCTTGATCGTTTCGCTATGGACGAACTCGTCCTTGAGAATCATGCGGTGCGAATCGAGGATCTTCCCGTGCTCCTCCCCGATCTCTTCCTCGAGCGAGCTGACGAGCTTCTGCAGCTCCTTCTCCGTCTCGGCGAGAGCGTCCCGGTACCTCTCGATCTCGGCGTCGATCCGGCCGGCGGCTATATGCTCCTCTTCGACGGGCAGATCCTCGACGTTCACGACGAACGCCTCGCCGAAGGCGATGCCCGGAGAAGCGGGGATGCCGCTGAAGGTCATCTCTCTGTTATCGTTTTTCGCGTCGTCCACTAATTGGTCTCCTGCGAGAACTGGTTATCGACGAGGTCGACGAGGTATGCGATCGCCTGCTGTTCGTCCTCGCCTTCCGCCTTGAACACGAGCTGCGCCCCGTTCTCGGCCCCGAGTCCGGCCACTCCCAAGATGCTCTTCGCGTCCACTTCCTGACCGTCCTTCGCGACGGTGATGTGGGAATGGAACCTCGCGGCGGCCTTGACGAGCTCGCCGGCGAGTCTGAGATGAATTCCGTTCTTGTTCTTGACCCTGGCGCTTCCGGTGATCATGATACAATTCTCCCAACAACCAAGAAGATCACCGTCGCGGCAAACAGTACGGCAACGGTCCGGACGAATGCCGGCCTCCTCGCAAGGACCGCCGAAGCGGCGCACGCGACGACGCCCCAGACGACGAAACCGGCGCCCCCCACGTCGCGCGCCCTCACGAACAGGAGCGCGGCGAACACCCCCGCCGCAAAGGCCGCACAGCCCCCGATCAACCGCTCTTCCCGGTAGAGCCGGGCGACGAACGCCCCTCCCACCCCCTC
>JBAZPL010000081.1:0-11427 GCA_041648155.1 Candidatus Krumholzibacteriia bacterium | reverse complement strand
TTGACGGCCAGAGCGTGTACCGTGTGCAGGGTCACCATAACGACGTTGCTCACGATGAGGGCGACGAGAAATAGGTCGACGATTCTCCCCGCCGGCCCGCCCCCCGGGGTTTCGAGAACGTCGTAGAGTTTCGTTTTCCACTTCGATATCATCGGCTGCCTCGTATGTGAAAGCTTCCGCGCGCGCCTTACGGCGCTGTTCTTCTGATGACGAGAAGCGTCATGTCGTCCATTTGCGGTAACGCGCCGGCGTGCGCCCGCACGGCGGTCACGATCCGGTCGATGAGCCGCGCGGCCGTATCCGCGCCGCCCGTCCGGAGGAGCGAGGCAAGCCTTTCCTCGCCGAACTCCTCGTCATTCGCGTCGAACGATTCGGTGATGCCGTCCGAATAGATGAGAAGCGTGTCTCCCGCGGAAAATTCAATAACCCCTTCGGTGTACGAGAATTCCTCCAGGCATCCGAGAACGAGGCCGCCCAGATTGAGGCGCGCCGGATCATTGCCCGGCTTGAGGAAAAGGGGATAGTTGTGCCCCGCGTTCGCGTGGGCAAGCCGGTGCGTGTCGCGATCGAGAACTCCGTAGAAAAGCGTGGCGAACTTGTCCGCATCGGTGCTCCTGAAGAGGAGCGCGTTCGAGCGCTTGAGACATTCGGCCGGTGACGGGTCGACCATGACCTGGCCGCGGAGTGTCGCCTGGAGATTCGCCATGAGGAGCGCGGCGGGCATTCCCTTGCCCGAAACATCCCCGAGGCAGAGCGCGAGCGCATGGTCGTTCAGGTGGATAAAATCGAAGTAATCTCCGCCGACCGTCTTGGCCGGGATGCTCACGCCGGCGATGTCGTATCCTGCGAACGGCGGCGCTTCCTTCGGCAGAAGATCCATCTGGATCTTGTAGGCGAGCTTCATCTCTTCCTGCATGAGCTTGAGCGCCTGTTCCTCCGCGAAGAGGCGCGCGTGCTCGATAACCTGGGCGGACTGCGTCGCGATGATTCCGAGGAGCCGCGCGTCGGCGTCGGTGAAGTCATCGCCGGCGCGTTTGTTGAACAGATTAAGCAGGCCGATCATGCGTCCCTTGAGCACGAGGGGGACGCTGAGTACCGAGCGGACGGCGCAGGATTCCCGGTCCGTCGCCTGAAAACGGTCGTCGTTCTTCAGATCGTTGGCGACGAGCGGCTTCTGGTGCTTGAGCATCCAGCCGGTGAGCTCGGCGTCGAGACGGTAGGGAAGAATCTCGCTCAAGGTGTCCGCGCCGCGGACGATGGTGCGGAACGGCGTCTCCATCCGATTCACGTCGAGCAGGGTGATCGTCGCCTGCTCGACCTTGAGATGCTTGATGCATTTGTGGACGATGAGCTCGATCGTCCGCTCGAGCGAGGAGGCCGAGCTCACGGCGGTTGCGATATCGTTGAGGATGGAGAGCTCGTCCACCGCCGATCTGAGCCGCGTATTTTCCTTCGCGAGGCGGTCGAGTTCGGAGTTATTCTCGGGAGCAACCAACGCTTTTCCCCCCATGCACGGTGTTTCGAAAGGCGCGAGCGGAGCCGAGGCCATTGTACGCAATCGGATTTCAAGTTTCAAACAATATTGCCTTGAAAGCTATACAAACGTTTAGTACCGTAATCGCAGGCGTTTATAGGAGCGATGCAGCATGCCATACGTTCCCCTTCATGTTCACAGCGTCTACAGCGGCCCCGAGGGGATCCTCGGGATCCGGGATCTCGTCTCGAGGGCCTCGTTTCTCGGATTCCGGGCCGTGGCGCTCACCGATCACCGCTCGACGTACGGGCACTTCGAGTTCTTCGAGGCGGCGCGCAGAGCGGGAATAAAGCCGGTTTTCGGCGCCGAGATCCAGCACGCGCCTCTCGCGGGCTCGAACGGGCTCTTCCACCTGACCGTAATAGCCGAAAACGAGGAAGGTTACCGCAATCTTTGCGCCCTCGTGTCGCGTCATTCGACGCGAGAGAAAGAGATGTCCGTGCTGCCCGCGGAGCTCGAGAGCCACAGCGCCGGGCTCATCGCGCTGACCGGCTGCCTCAAGGGAGAGGCGAGCCAGGCCATTCTCCACGGAAACCTCGGCCGCGCGCGCGACGTCGTCCTGAGGCTCGTGCAGATATTCGGCGCGTCGAACGTCTTTCTCGAGATCATGAATCACCTGCGGCCGGAGGAGGAGCTCATCACCGAGCAGCTCCGCATTCTCTCGATGAAGTTGAGCGTGCCGCTCGTCATAACGAATAACGACCGGTATGCGCAGAAGGAGGATGCGGAATCGTACCGCCTGGCGCGGCGGATCGCGAGGAGGAAGGTCGAGGGACAGGCGGAAGAGCCTATTCAGGAATACCATCTCAAGCGGGAGCGGGATCTCGTTCCGCTCTTCGGCGACTCGCGCGCCGCGCTCGACCGGTCGGGCGAGATCGCGGATCGCTGCGCGGTCGATCTCGCGCGCTCCGGGCGGATCTCATTCGCCGGCGCCGCGAGCGCGCAGGACGCGCTCGTCGACATGTGCCGCCGGCGTTTTCTTCTCGCGTTTCACAACCGGCCGGCCGACGAGAGATCGTATCTACTCCGCTCCATGGAGCGGGAGCTCGCGGTTGCCCGCGAGGAGGGGCTCGGCGATTTCCTGGTCTTTCTCCGGGAGCTTTTCGCGAATGCGTTTGCGAGGGGGATATGGATCGAACTCATGGGAAGCGATCTCCTCGAGAGCGTCGTCGCCTTTCTCCTCGAGATCAGCCCGCTGAATCCCATCGACCACGATCTCGTATTCGAATCCTTCTCCCCTTCGAAGCGCGGCTCGATTCCGCCCGTGGACCTCATCGTTTCCGAGCAGCAGAAGGATCGGCTCGCGGTTGTTATCGCCGGCCTGATTCCGGGTTTTGCGCCGTGCTTCCAGATCGCGCAGGAGGAGATGTCGATCGTCACGATCGCAAAAGAGATTGCGGAGATTCTCGGAGCGCCTCCGGAGCTCCGCGAGGAACTGTCCCGCATTCTCTCGTTCGAGCGGCGCCACCGGAGTCTCGCCTCGCTGCTCGAGAGCTCGGAGGCCGCGCAGCGGCTCTGCAACGCCGAGCCCGTGGTGAAGAGCGTCCTCCACGCCGCGTATCCGCTCCAGGGAAAGATTCTCCATTTTACGCTCGATACATCGAAGTCCATCATCCTGCCGCGGGAGATCGAGGGATTCTACTCCGTCACCGTGAATGCGGGGGGCGAACGGTTCGCCCAGCTCGGCAGCGCCGCGATCGAAGCGGCCGGGGGATGGATCCTCGGCATCCAGCACTCCCATTTCCTCTCGGCGATCGAGAAAACGATCGAATCGATTCGGAGCGAGGAGGGAGCCGCCGCCCCTGCGAGTCTTTTCACGGGTTCAGGGAGAAAGAGGTGGACGCCCGAATCGCTCGACGATCCGCGCGCGTTCGCTCTCATATCGTCGGGTGAAACCGCCGGCGTGTACCTGCTCGAGAGCCAGGGAATCCGCGATCATCTGGTGAGGATCAAGCCGGATACGTTCAACGAGCTCGTGAACGTCATATCGCTTTATCGCCCGGGCCCCATGGAGGGAAGGCTCTGGGAGCGATATCTCGAGAACGCCGGGAAGAAGGGCAAGGTGTACCTGCCGCACCATTCGCTCGCGTCGATCCTCGCGGGCACGAGGGGAGTGCTCCTGTACCGCGAGCAGATTCGCGAAGTGCTCAATGAAGCGGCGGGTCTGCGCGGGAAGGATGCAGTCATGGTTGAGGGAGCGCTCTGGAGGAAGGATTCGGGCGAGCTCGTATCGGCACGGCTCGCGTTCGTTCGCGGGGCCATGGAAGAGGGGCTCAACGAAGAGGACGCCCAGCGGATATTCGATTTTCTTCTCCACAACACGGCGTTCACGCACAGCAAGTCGCTCAGCTGCGCCCAGGCATCGATGAGCTACCGGACGGCATATCTCAAGGCGCATTGCCTGGAGAGGTATTTCACCGCGCTCCTCAACAGCAATCTCGGCGTGAAGGAGCGCGAAAGCAGGTATCTCGAATACCTCAAGGGGAAGGGTGTCCCCGTGCTTCCCTACGGCATAAATGCCGACGCCGTCGCATTCACCTTCGAGGGCGGGGTCATCAGGGCGCCTCTCATCGCGATCATATCGCTCGATAAGGCTGAATGGGACGCGATCGTCGAGGAGCGCATCCACCGGGGGGATTTCGCTACGTTCGAGGAGTTCCTCGTCAGGATGAAGGATCGCCTCTCGATGGATGCCGCAATGGAGCTCGTGGGCGCGGGCGTATTCGACGATAGCGGCATGTCCCGGGACAGCCTCAGACATGTATGCGATTCATTCTACCGCGGAACCGCCGCGGCATTTCCGTCGAATGCCCATTCCCATCGTCCGCCGCGCGCAGGCAGGGCGAGGGCCGCGACGAATCAGATCTCTCTCTTCGGACCCGAGCGCGACGACGACTCGCCGGGCCCCCCGGACGGCATGGGCGGGGGAAAAAGGGATCGAGCGTGAGCGGACTCACGGCCTCGATCCTCGGGGACATCGATCATTCGTTCGTTCACTCGCGTCGCATCGCAGCGGCTTTTCCGGTTGACGCATGGCCCCTCAATTGATAGATTCCATCAAATCGTTAGGCGTCCCCATCGTCTAGTCCGGATCAGGACACCGCCCTTTCACGGCGGCGACACGGGTTCAAATCCCGTTGGGGACGCCAGATTTTTATTGTCCCGCAGGGATAGGGTTCAGTTCTCCTGCGAAATCGGTTTGAGTACATACTTATTTATGTTATTGTTCATTCGATAAGTGCTTTGCGCCCTGAAGCAGAAGGGTGCGGTGGATCGAGTTCGGGCCACCGCAGGATAAACGGGTGGTCGGGCCGCCATCCAAACAAAGCTACTGGATGCGTTGATGAAGAATGCTCCATGGCTGCGTCCGGCATCGGGCGTTGTTTGGGAGGTGGCCATGTCAAATCAGTTCGAATCCAAGCACATTGCAACGGAGCCCGAGCCGATAGGTTGTTTCGGTCTTGTTGTACGCATGATTTGGCTCCTGGCCGGCAACGCAGCGCTCTTCATGCTGGCCATTCTCATTTTCCAAAAGCGTGATTTCTCCGCTCTCGACGCGGGCTTCTGGGCGATTGCTGCCGCGCTCGTCCTGATCCGCTACATCGACATTACACGCCTGAATGGACTCACGTCGAATAGCGAGCCGGCCACTCTTAAGCACTGGCGCATATACGTCGTCAGATTGCTCGTGGCTTCCGCGGCACTATGGGGGCTGGCGCACGGCATGCCGTATTTGACCAGCCACTAGACCGGTCTCGTCACGGCGACGGAGTCTTGACACGCTGCCTGATTGTTCCGGGCTGAACGGCGTCGTTCTGCGAGCTCGATGAGCTCCAGCGCCGGTTATTGATCGTTTGCGGGTGAGGCCCGGAATCGTCATTGAGCGAGAAGAATGTCGATTCGCCGTTGCCGTTGTGGTACGCTAGGCAGGGGTAATCAAATATGAAACGAGTGCTGCTTTTTATTCTCCCGATCCTCGTCATTATCGCCGCCGGGCTCGTGGTTCTGGGTATCGTCCAAGCGCGTTCGGTGCGGGAGAAGCTTATGGACGATCTCATGCACAAGGCGAGAACGGTCGCCGAGAGCACGGCGTTTTCAGCTCGTAACATTCTCGAGAATAACAACGTGGCGGAAGCCAATCGGCTCGTCGAAGGCTTTCAACTGCGGGAGCGGATGCAGGGATGCATTCTCTACGACCGGGAATTCAAGGTCGTCGCTGTTACCGAGCGAATCGCCGGGTGGAAGGAGCCGAACAGGGAGTATCTGAAACTCGTGGCGGAGACGAGAACGGCTCGAGGGGATCTCGAGCGATTCGGGGAATACCAGGTGTACCGGTACGTTCAGCCCGTGTTCGACGAGAACGACAATCCGCTCGGTCTCGTCGAAATTGTGTACGACACCTCCTACCTCTACAGCACGCTGGCGGAGCTGTGGCGCCGGATCAGTTTCACCCTCATCGGCTTGGTGTGTCTCGTCGTGCTGGTATCGTTCATTGTCGAAAGGCAGACATATATTCTCCCCGTCCGCCGTCTCACTTCGTGGTTCGGTCGCTTCCAGAAGGGCGAGGCCGACAAACTGAGTCCCTTCAGCGCGAAGGGAGAGTTTGGAAAGCTCGTCAGCGAAGTCGAGCAGGTGGCCCTGAGCCTTCGTGTGGCGAGGCGGGCGGTGTCGGAAGAGGCGCATGCCCGTCTGAAGCAGGAGGATAGCTGGACCGAGGCGAAGCTCCGCGATCTCGTCAACGCGAAACTCCGCGAGAGCTCCCTCGTCGTGGTGTCGAACCGGGAGCCGTATATGCACGTCATCGACGAGGCGAGCGGCGGCGTCAAGTGCATACGCCCGGCGAGCGGTGTCGTGACCGCGATCGATCCGATCATGCGGGCCTGCGGGGGAACGTGGGTCTCGCACGGAAGCGGCAACGCCGACAAGAAATTCGTGAATTCGAAGAACAAGCTCGGCGTGCCGCCCGGCGACGACCGGTACATTCTCAAACGTGTATGGCTCACGAAAGATGAGGAAGAAGGATACTACTACGGCTTTTCGAATGAGGGGCTCTGGCCGCTGTGCCATATTACGCATACGCGTCCGATCTTTCGGGATAGGGACTGGCGGATGTACGAGAAGGTAAACCGCATATTCGCCGAGCGCATACTCGAGGAGCTGCCGGCGCGAAGCCCTTTCGTGTTCATCCAGGATTATCATTTCACGCTTCTGCCTCGGATGATCAAGGAAAAACGCCCCGATGCGACCATTGCGCTCTTCTGGCACATTCCCTGGCCGAATCCGGAGGTGTTCGCGATTTGCCCTTACCAGCACGAGATTCTCGAGGGTATGCTCGGATGCGACCTTATCGGTTTCCATGTCCAGTTTCACTGCAACAATTTCTTCGAAACCGCGAACAGACTGATGGAAGCGCGCGTCGATATGGAAAGGTTTAGCGTCGTGCGCGGAGAGAAGGAGACGTTCGTCCGTGCCTTCCCCATCAGTATCGATGGCTATTTTGGCGACAAGACTCCCGCACCCGAAGCGAGTCAGGCGGAACGTATCCGGGCGGAGCACCGGCTCGAAGGCAAGATCGTGGCGATCAGCGTCGACCGCGTCGACTACACCAAGGGCATCATTGAGCGGATCCTCGCGATCGACCGGTTTCTCGAAAAATACCCGGAATACCGCAAGCGGTTTGTCTTTATTCAGATCGGGGCGCCGAGCCGCACTCATATCAAGCGCTACCACGATTTCGCGGCGGAAGTTGATGAGCTCATCCAGAAGAAGAACTGGAAGCATTCTGACGATACGTGGCAACCCATCATTTATCTCAACCGGAACCTCCCTCCGGAGGAGATCAGGGCCTATTATGAAGTGGCTGATCTCTGTATCGTGAGCTCGCTTCATGACGGGATGAATCTCGTCGCGAAGGAGTACGTCGCTTGCAAGCGGGGCGCCGATGCCATGCTCATCCTGAGCCGGTTCACCGGGGCGTCGCGAGAGCTCACGGATGCGCTGCTCATCAATCCGTACTCGATCGAGGAATTCGCGGACGCCATCAAGGACGCGATCGAGATGCCATCGGCGGAACGGCGGAAGCGCATGGAGAACATGCACAAGATCGTCGCGGAGAATAACGTCTATCGGTGGGCGGCGAATATCATCACAGAGCTCACCGCCATGAAAAAGAACGCGAACTCACCCGAATGAACGGTGCGCCGCGCGCAAGGCCGGAACGGCTGGAAGGACTCGGCTCTTGAAGCACCTTTTTGATTATCTGGACACGCTGGAAGCAAGCCTCGAGGGAAAACATATTCTCCTGCTGCTGGATTTTGACGGCACACTGGCACCGATCGCGCCGACGCCGGATGAAGCGATGCTCCCGGACGAAACGCGGCGAGAGCTCGAGCGGCTTGTGGAAAGCTCCGCGTGCTCGATCGGGGTCATAAGCGGCAGGGCGCTCGGCGACGTTCGGGCCAAGGTCGGAATATCCGGCATCACGTACGTCGGGAACCACGGCATCGAGATGGTCCGGCCGAATGAAGAGCCGCGAAGCATCGCCATGCCGCAGTTCCGGACCATGCTGGAGCGTCTGATAACAAAGTTGACCGTGAGCCTGGCCCCTTTCCCCGGGGCGATCATCGAGGACAAGGGGTACTCGCTGGCTGTCCATTACCGCATGGTCGGGGACGAGGAACGATCGCGCGTCAAAGCGGTCGTCCATGAGACGGTAGGGGCTTTGATCGGCGAAGAGGAAATCACGTTGGGCAACGGTGCCATGGTTCTCGAGCTCAAACCTCCGATCGGTTGCGATAAGGGAACGATCGTGTCGTCGCTCCTCGAGTCGGAGGCGCCGAGCGAGAGCGGGAAGAGCATGTTCGCGATATATCTCGGCGACGATTCGACGGACGAGGACGCGTTCAAGGCGATGAGGGGGAGGGGATGGGCGGTTCTCGTCGGAGCGCCGAGGATTTCATATGCGGAATACTATCTCAAGGATCCCGGCGAGGTTCTGACGCTTCTGCGCCTCTTCGTCCGGCGATGCGGAAAGGTGACGTAGAGGATGGATGCCCTGATACGGGTGGCGGACCCGTTCCGATTTTACACGAGGATGAATCTGACCGAACTGACCGGCCTCTCGGCGTCGACAATCGGGGATTTGCTCGGTCTCATCAAGACGGTCCCCGGCTCCAGCATCTATCACCACACGCACCGGTTCCTTCAGCAACACCAGTATCTCTCGCCCGAGCCACCCAACGATTTCGCCCATTGGGTCGCGAATTCCCTCGGCGAGGACGAGCTCGGCGAGCGGCTCGCGAGCGTCGATACCGTGCAGTACCCGACGATCCGGGCCTTGCGGGCGAAGATCGTCGCGACGATCGAGGAGCATCTCAGACGCGATCCACGGGCACGAAAGCCATTCGCACGGGAGGGAGAAGAGTTTCATTTCAAGAAATCCGTGAGTTTCATTCTCCCGACGGCGTTCGTCGCTTATGATTTGCGGGATTTCGCGGAGATTCTGAAGAAAATCACGATCGACTCGATCTACTTTCACGTTTTCGAGGCGAGGTTGCGCCTCGAACGCGGCACGAACGATTTTTCTTTCTGGATCGAGAGTTCTTTCGGAGAGAAGGCGCTGGCAGGGGAAATCGCCCGTCTCGATCCATACACGCGCACGCTGGATAATCTGCGCAGAACGCTCATTCATCTTATCGAAAAGAGGATCGGAGAGGGTAATGGCGCGGATCGATGAATATGGGCCGGTCGTGGGACAAGCCGTTATCGACGACCTGCGGCTCCTCTCGGAGAAGCTCAGGGGAAAGGTTGTCCAGCACATCAACTCGACATCGGTCGGGGGCGGCGTTGCGGAGATCCTGAACCGTATGGTCCCGCTCTTGAACGATCTCGGCGTCGACACGCATTGGGATCTGATCAAGGGCGGCGAACAGTTCTTCGGCGTCACGAAGAAGTTTCACAACGCGATCCACGGGCAGCCCGGGGAAATCACGAAACGCGACTTCGAAATTTTCCGCGAGACGAGCGAGCAGAATATTCGCGACGTTTCAATCTACGGCGACATCGTGTTCATCCACGATCCCCAGCCCGTTGCCCTCGTTGAACGAAAAAGCGGAAACAAGTGGATCTGGCGCTGTCATATCGATATTTCGAATCCCGACCGGAGAGTGTGGAAGTTCCTGCGCGCGTATGTCGAGCGCTATGATTCGGCGGTCTTTTCGGCGCCCTCATTCTCGCAGCGGCTTTCCATCAGGCAGTTTCTGATCGCGCCTTCGATCGATCCCCTCAGCGACAAGAACAAGGAGTTGCCCGAGGAGACGATCGAGGCGGCGCTCCAGAAGTACGGTATCGTTCGAGACAAGCCCATCGTGACGCAGATTTCCCGCTTCGATCGCCTCAAGGATCCCGTCGGCGTCATAGAGGCGTACATGCAGGTGAAGCGGTATTTCGACTGCCAGCTCGTTCTCGCGGGGGGCACCGCCACGGATGACCCCGAGGGCATGCAGGTTCTCGAAGAGGTGAGAGAGAAGGCTCGACAGGATCCCGACATCCATATCCTGCTGATGCCGCAGAACGATATCGACATCAACGCGCTTCAACGCGCCTCGACCGTTATTGTGCAGAAATCGATCAAGGAAGGGTTCGGCCTCACCGTCTCCGAGGCCCTTTGGAAGGCGAAGCCCGTGGTCGCGTCGAACGTGGGAGGAATTCCCCTTCAGATTGCGCACAAGTATTCGGGTCTTCTCTGCCATTCCGTCGAGGGAGCCGCATTCGCGATCAAACAGCTTCTAAGCAGCCCCGAGTATGCCCGCAAACTGGGGGAGAACGGCAGAGAGCATGTGCGAAACAATTTCCTTCTCACGCGCCACCTGAGAGATTACATGCTCGTGTTTCTCTCGCTGTATTACCCCGACGACATCGTCTACCTGTGAGCCGGGGCCGGTTCGGAGAATCCCGAGAATAAAGATATGTTTTCGGATTGACTCAGACGGCTATCTTTTGTATTTCTAACAAGAATGTTCGGGCACCCCCTTGGGGACGCCGGCATAATCGCAATCGAATAGGTTCCGCGATTCAGTCCCTACGAGGATTCTCAATCCCGGGTTTTCCGGCGGGTCCACGATGCATAAGGAGCGTCCGATGAACAGTTCACGGGAAAAAGCAGTTTGCACTCTCGTCGCGGTTGCCGTTATTCTGTGCGGCATGAGTGGAGCACATGCGCAGGTTGCGTCGCCCGGCTGGATGAAGGGCTCGATCGCGAAGCTCGAGACCGAGCTCGTCGCGAAGTACGGCGAAGCCGTGCGCGGCGACGCCCTCCGCGGCATGGAACAGGTCGCGCGGTTCTGGCGCGCCGAGGATGGCGACGCAGCCGTTTTCGAGGAATTCGTGCTCCAGAATTTCGCCGGAGACGATAAAACGCGCGTGGCGCTGTTCGACCGCTTCGAGGGGCTTCTCGACAAGCTCAACGGGCATATGACCGAGATCGGCCTCTCGTTTAGGTGGCAAACCGATCTCGATATCGGACCGATTCTCCCCGTCGACGAGATCTTCGCCGGATACGATCCCTCGGCTCACGTCGGCGACGATTTCTTCCAGAACAAGATCGCGTTCGTCGTTCTGCTCAACTATCCGCTCACCACGCTCGATCAGCGCCTCACGGACGGCGCGCGGTGGTCGCGGCGGCAGTGGGCCGAAGCTCGCCTCGCCCAGCGCTTTTCCAAGCGCATTCCCGCGGAGGTAAACCTCGAAGTCGCGAAGATCGCTTCGGCGGCCGACAGGTACATTTCGGGCTACAACGTCTGGATGCATCACCTCGTCGACGCGAAGGGGAACCGGCTTTTCCCCGCGAAGATGAAGCTCCTTTCGCACTGGAATCTCCGCGACGAGCTCAAGGC
>JBAZPL010000080.1:0-11452 GCA_041648155.1 Candidatus Krumholzibacteriia bacterium | reverse complement strand
TCGAGAGCCGGCTTTCGGGCGACCGCAAGGCTTTCCAGCCGGTTAACGCGCCGGGCCGCATGCCGCGGAACGGCAACGATCTCTATCTCACGATCGATACGCGGATCCAGGCGATCGTTGATTTCGAGCTCGAAACGGCGATCGAACGCTACGGCGCCGCGGGCGGCATGGCGATCGTCGTCGAGCCGGCGACGGGGGACGTGCTCGCGATTTCCGAACAGCCGAGGCGCGAGGTGTCGCGGAACGCGGACATAATCGACGGCTTCGCGCTGCGCTCGATCAACTGCATCTATGAACCGGGTTCGACCTTCAAGCTCATCACCGACTCCTATCTCCTCGAAACGGGGAAGGTGGATCCGTACGACGCGTTTTTCGGCGAAAACGGCAAGGCGGTATTCGATTTCGGGACCTTCCATGACGATCACGAGTACGGCTGGCTCAGTTTCAAGGAATCGTTCGTGTACTCGAGCAACATCTGCACGATCAAGGCGGCGCTCGCTGCGCCCCCTGCCGAGTTCTACCGTCATATCCTCCGTCTCGGATTCGGCGGCAGGACGGGGATCGACCTCCCCGCGGAATCACGCGGCACGCTCCGGGAGCCTCGCTTCTGGTCGGCGCGTTCGTTGCCGAGCATCGCGATCGGGCATGAAATCGGGGTCACTCCCCTACAGATGGCGATGGTGTACGGCGCCCTCGCCAACGGGGGCACCCTTCTCGCCCCGCGGATTGCCCTCGAGGAGCGGGACGCGCGAAACTCCGCCGTTCGGAAATTCCCGGTCGTCACGGTCAGAAAGGCTTTTTCGGACCGCACCGCGGCGACGATGAGGGATTTCTGCGCGGAGGTCGTTCTCAAAGGAACGGGGAAGAAAGCATCGGTGAACGGCATCGCGGTCGCGGGAAAAACGGGAACGTCGCAGAAAGTCGTCAATGGCGGCTACCAGGAGAAGAAGTACGTCGTGAGCTTCATCGGCTTCGCGCCGGCCCGCGATCCCCGGATCGTGTGCATCGTCGTGCTCGACGAACCGGTGTATCCCTATATCTGGGGAGCCGAGTCGGCTGCGCCCGTTTTCGGCAAGATCGTCGAGGGCATCAATCTGTCGACCGATCTCTTCTGCGACGCGGCGAGCGCGAACATCGCGGTCGACGGGAAATCGGGCAATTCGAGACGCGTGCCGAATTTTCTTCGCCTGTCGACGGACGAGGCGATCGACCTCGCCTCGGAGCGCGGCCTGACCGTGCAATGCCCCGACGTCAAGGGTGTCGTTTTTTCGCAGACTCCCGATCCCGGCACCATGGTCGGCCGAAGGGAAGAGATAAAGCTCATGGTCCGCGCCGCGGCAGCGGAATCCGAATCGTCGCGGAGCGTCCCCGACGTCGCGGGATTGTCGATCCGTGAAGCGCGGAGGCTGCTCCTTTCGTGCGGCCTCGACTGCATCGTGCGCGGCTTCGGAATCGTCGAGCGTCAGGATCCGCCGGCGGGAGCGCTCCTCTCTCGGCTCGGCAGAGTGATACTCATCTGCAATCCGCGGAGCGAAGTACCGATTCGGACCGCCGAAATGGCGAACGGAGCACTGGATTGAAGCTCTCCTATCTTATTGAGGAAATCGACATCTCGAAGCGCCTCGCCTTTTGCGACGTCGATGTGACCGGCATCGCCACCGACTCGCGCTCGCTCAAGGCGGGCGATTGCTTCGTCGCGATACGGGGACATGCGGCGGATGGACACGCGTTCGTCGAGGAAGCGGTCCGGAAGGGCGCCTCCGCGCTCGTCGTCGAGCATGCCGGCGAGGGATCGATTCCCACGGTCGTTGTCCGTGAGTCGTCTCTCGCCGCGGCGCTCATGGCGAAACGGTTCTTCGGGGATCCCGCGTCCCGTCTCCGGCTCGCCGGCATCACGGGAACGAACGGCAAGACATCGAGCGCCTTTCTCCTGCGCTCGATCATGAATATCGCGCACGGACCGTGCGGCATCATCGGCACGATCGGTTACGGCGACTCCGACGAGCTCGCCTCGGTGCGCAACACGACGCCGGGGGCCGTCGATCTCTACCGCGTCATGGATGGTTTCCTGAAGCAGGGGTGCCGCTCGACCGTCATGGAGGTGAGCTCGCACGCGGCGGAGCAGGGGAGGATCGCGGGGCTCGAGTTCGACGTCGGCGCGTTCACGAACGTGACGCGCGACCACCTCGACTATCACGTCACCGTCGAAAAGTACATCGAGGCGAAAGAGTCGTTCGTGCGAACCCTCGTTGAATCCGGACGGAAAAAGCGGCCGGGGACGTTCGTGTACAACATCGACGATCCCGAGGTCGCGCGCGTCGCGAAGCGTTTCGCGGGCCCGAGTCTTTCGTTCGGACTCTCATCGTCGGCGGACGTTCGCGCGGAAGGGCTCAAGGCGAATCTCAAGGGCACGCGCTTCGATCTCGTCATCGGATCCGGGCGCGGCCACCTCGATCTCAAGCTTCTCGGAACGATCTCGGTGTACAACGCGCTTACCGCCGCCGCCTGCGCCCACGCGCTCGGCGTCGATATCGACCGGATCAAGATGGGCCTCGAGAACGTCGCCCAGGTGCCGGGACGGTTTCAGGTCGTCTCCATCGGCCGGGGCCCCACGGTCGTCGTCGATTACGCGCACACGCCCGACGCGCTTGAAAAGCTCCTCAATTTCTGCAGGGAGCTCCGTCCCCGCGCAATCGTGACCGTATTCGGTTGCGGCGGCGACCGGGACAAAGGAAAGCGTCCGATGATGGGAGGGATCGCCGCCCGCCTGAGCAATATCGTTTTCATCACCGACGACAACCCGCGCACCGAGGATCCGGACAGGATCGTGCGGGAGATACTCGACGGCGTAGGAACGAGCGGGGTGCCGGTCCACGTCGTCAGGGATCGGCGCTCCGCGATCCGCGGGGCCGTCGGGGCCGCCGGGGAGGGAGATCTCGTCGTCATCGCCGGAAAAGGCCACGAGAACGAACAGATCTGCCGGGACGGGCGTGTTCCGTTCAACGACGCTCTCGAGGCCGAAGAGGCGCTTCGCGGCCGGGAGGTGGACCATCAGGGCTGAACTGCGATGGGTTGCGGGCGCTCTCGCCGCCGCGGGTTACCGCGGAGGAGATCCGGGTGCCGGCGCGATAGAAGGCGTCTCGATCGATACGAGAGAAGACTGCGAAGCCCGGCTCTTTATCGCCCTGAAGGGCTCGCTCGCCGACGGGCACGACTACCTTGACGCGGCGATCGGGAAGGGAGCCGCGGCGCTTCTCGTCTCTTCCGGCCGGAAGGCCGAGGCCGCGCGAATCGCGGGGACGATTCCCGTTTTCGCCGTGGAGGACACGCTCGCGGGTCTTCAGGCGCTCGCCGCGGCGTATCGCGCGCTCGTGAATCCGCGCGTGATCGCCGTCACGGGGAGCAGTGGAAAAACGGGGACGAAGGATTTCATCGCCGCGATCGTCGCGAAGCGCTTCACCGTTCACGCGACGCCGGGGAATCTGAACAATCACATCGGGCTCCCGCTCACGATTCTCGGCATGGACGGGAGCGAGGATATCTGCGTGACGGAGATGGGGGCCAACCATCGAAAAGAGATCAAGATGCTCACCGGCATCGCGAAACCGGATATCGGAGTCGTGACGAACGTCGGCCCGGCGCATCTCGAGCATTTCGGCTCGCTCAAGGGAGTGGCCGCCGCCAAGGCGGAGCTGCTCGAGGCGCTCCCGGGAGAGGGAACCGCGGTGCTTCCCGCCGACGACGAGTTCGTCGATTTTCTCAGGGAGCGCACGAAGGCGCGCACCCTCACTTTCGGTTTCTCGGAGCGCGCCGATCGCCGGATCGTGAATATCGAGAAGCGTGAATCGGGCGGCTACCGGTTCCGCATCGGCGACATCGGGATCGAGGTCGCGCGCTACGGAAAGCATCACGTGCTCAACGCGGCCGCCGCGGCGGTCGTCGGTTCGATCATCGGCGTTTCGCCCGAAGAGATCGCCTCCGCCGTTCTCGAAGCGCCCGTGCATTCGGGAAGAGGCGTGCTCCTCGATCTCGAGGGTATTTTGTTCTTCGACGAAACCTACAACTCGAATCCGGCCTCGCTCAGGGCCGCGGTCGACGCCTTCATGGAGATTCCGGCGCGGGGGAGGCGCTGGCTTGTGCTCGGCGACATGCTCGAGCTTGGGCTTTCGAGCGCGGATCTGCACCGCGAGGCGGGCGTCTCCTGCGGCAGGACGAAGGTCGACGGCATCTTCACGATGGGCGCGGAAACGGTCGAGCTCAATCGAGCGGCCGCCGAACAGCGGAAATCGCCCGAGCACATCACCCATTTTCTCGACGCCGCGAAGCTCGCCGGGTATCTGAACGAGCTTCTCGCGCCGGGGGACGCTGTTCTCATCAAGGGCTCGCGGGGAATGCACATGGAAAAGATTATCGAATCGATCGGAGAGGCGCGAGGCGCCTCGCCGCGGAGGGTCGACTGATGCTGTACTGGCTCCTGTATCCGCTCCGCGACCACTTCTTCGCGTTCAACGTGTTCCGGTACATCACGTTCCGGTCAGCGTACGCCATGGTCACTGCGCTCCTCATCTGCTTCGTTTTCGGACCGTTCCTCATCCGCGGACTCCGGAGATTGCAGATAGGCCAGCGCATCCGGAGCGAGGTGCCCGAAAGCCATCAGGAGAAGGAGGGCACCCCGACGATGGGAGGCGTTCTCATCATCGCCGCGACCGTCGTGCCGACGCTCCTTTGGGCGAACCTCGCGAATCCCTATATCCAGGTGGCGATCGTGGTCACGCTCTGGACGGGTCTCATCGGTTTCGTCGACGACTATCTGCGCGTCGTGAAGAAAACCGAGAAGGGCCTCGTCGGGCGCTACAAGCTTCTCGGACAGTTCGTATTCGGCGCCGCGCTCGGCGTGTTCCTCTACATGCATCCGCTGGTGCGCGAGGGCGCGACCGAGAGCGCCGTGCCGTTTCTCAAGAACTATTCGATCGAGTGGGGGCTCTTGTACATACCGTTCGTGATATTCGTCATCATGGGCTCTTCGAACGCGGTGAACCTCACGGACGGGCTCGACGGGCTCGCCTCGGGCGCCTCCGCCTTCAGCTTCTTCGCATTCGCGGCGCTCGCCTACCTGAGCGGTCACAAGACGTTTGCCGAGTACCTCCACATTCCATACATGCCCGGCTGCGGCGAGCTCACCGTGTACTGTCTGTCGGTGGTGGGCGCCTCGCTCGGCTTCCTCTGGTACAACTCGCACCCCGCGCAGATATTCATGGGGGACACGGGCTCCCTCTCGCTCGGCGGGGCGCTCGGGACGGTGGCGGTGCTTCTCAAGAAGGAGCTTCTCCTCGTCATCATCGGCGGCGTCTTCGTCGCCGAGGTGATGTCCGTGATCCTGCAGGTGGGATCATACAAGCTCACGGGCAAGCGGATATTCAAGATGGCTCCCATTCACCACCATTTCGAGCTCAAGGGGTGGCGGGAGGAAAAAATCGTAGTACGGTTCTGGATTATAGCCGCGCTTCTCGCGCTTCTGAGCATCAGCACGCTCAAGCTGCAGTAGCGCCTCGGCGGCGCGCCAGCGTGGCGCGCGGGCAAACGATCGCGGTGAACGGGAAACAGGATATGGCGAACATGAAGCAGCAAATCGAATACAACGGCAAGCGGGTGCTCGTCCTCGGGCTCGCGCGGAGCGGCATCTCGGCGATGCGCCTCCTGCGCGCCGAGGGGGCCGCGGTAATCGGCGCCGACGAGAACGCCGCGGTGGAGATTCCGGCCGATCTCGCGGGAACGGCGGTCCATCTCGCCGTCTTCGACGAGAGCCTCCTCGACGGGGTCGACGAGGTCGTCGTGAGTCCCGGCGTCGCGATCGATCATCCGCTCATGCTCGAGGCGCGCTCGCGGGGAATCGCGCTCGCGAGCGAGCTCGAGGTCGGCGCGCGGTTCGCGCGCGCGCGGCTCATCGGCGTGACGGGCACGAACGGCAAATCGACGACCGTCACGATGATCGGCGAGCTGCTGAATGCGGCGGGACATCGCGCGATCGTCTGCGGCAACGTGGGGCTGCCCTTCTCGTCGGTCGCGAAGGATCTCGGGCCGAAGGATTTTTTCGTTCTCGAGATATCGAGCTTTCAGCTCGAGACGACCTCGGCATTTCACCCGGAGGTCGCGGGTATCCTCAATCTCACGCCCGATCATCTCGACCGGTACCACGACGTCGAGGATTATTACCGGTTCAAGGAGCGAATCGTCGAGAACTGCGGCGCGAACGACTTGTTCTTCTACAACGCGCTCGATCGGCGCTCTGCCGCGATAGCGAGCCGCTTCGCCGGGAGGTCGGTCCCGTTCTCGTCCGCCGGCCCCGTCGACGGGGGCGTGTATCTCGACGGAGGCTCGCGGTTCGTTCGCGAATGCAGCGGGAAACGCGAAGTCTTCCTCGAGCGGAGCGAGCTCGGAGTCATCGGCGTACACAACGTGGAGAACGCACTGGCGGCGGTCGCGGCGCTCGCGCCCTTCGACGTGAGCGCGGCCGCATGCCGGAAGGCCCTTTCGGAATTCAAGGGGCTTCCGCATCGGATGGAGAAAGTCGCGGTCGTGCGCGGGGTCGCCTACTACAACGATTCGAAGGGCACGAACGTCGAGGCGACGATGATGTCCCTCAAAGGGCTCGATCGACCGACGGTCCTCATTGCGGGCGGGCATGACAAGGGCGGGGATTTCACGAAGCTCATCCCCGTGCTCGCGCGCGTGAAGGCGATCGTCACGATCGGCGAGGCGGCGCCCCTCATCGAAGAGGCGCTCGGATCGGTCGTGCCGATCGCGCGCGCGGCGACGATGCAGGACGCGGTCGAGACCGCGGCGCGCACGGCGCAGGCGGGCGAGCTCGTGCTTCTTTCGCCCGCGTGTTCGAGCTTCGATATGTTCAGGAATTTCGAACATCGAGGAGAGGTGTTTGCGGAATGCGTGAAGGCGCTCCCGAGATAGCGAGTCTCGCGAACCGGGGCAGGTGCGACCTCAAGCTCGTGCTCGCGACGGTCGCGCTCGTCGTGCTCGGGCTTATCATGATCGCCTCCGCCGGCCAGATGGTGAAGCTCCAGCACGCGAGCGGCCCCCATTTCTACTTCTTTTTCAGACAGCTCACGCTCGCCGGGCTCGGACTCATGGTTATGGTGGTGCTCATGAAGGTGCCGTACCGGGTCTACCAGAAGTACGCTTTCAAGCTGCTCATCGCCGCGTTCGTGCTGCTCCTCGCGGTACTCATCGTCGGGACCAAGATACGGGGTTCGAGTCGCTCGATCTACGTCGCGAAATTCGATTTCCAGCCGGTGGAGGCCGCGAAGATCGCGCTCGTCATATTTCTCGCCGCGAAGATCTCGGAATGGGGGGACCGTATCAGGGATTTCAAGAAGGGATTTCTCCCACTCGCCGGAACGGGAACCGGCATGGCCGTTATGGTGGCGCTTCAACCGAGCATATCGAACGCGGTTCTGATTATGATGCTCACCTTCATCATTCTTTTCGTCGCGGGATGCCGGATAAAGCACCTCGTTGTGTTCGGTTGCGCGACGCTCGTGGCGGCGACGCCGTTTCTCCTGCACGTGTCGAAAGTGATCACGCGGATCATGACATACCTCAGGGGGGGGGACGGAAGCGCGGCGAATTTCCAGATTGAGCAGTCGCTCATCGCGCTTGGATCGGGCTCGATCTTCGGAGCCGGACCGGGCAGGGGACATCAGAAATACCGCTTTCTTCCGGACGCGCACACCGATTTTATCTATTCGATCATCGGCGAGGAGCTCGGCCTCATCGGGACGATTGTCGTGCTCCTTGTATTCGTATTCATTCTGCGGCGCGCCGTGCGGACGGCGCTGCGCGCTCCCGACTCGTTCGGGTACGTCCTCGCGCTGGGGACGGGGCTGCTCCTCTTCATGTCCGCGATGATAAACATCGCGATGGCGACGGGCGTCATACCGACGGCGGGGCTGCCGCTCCCGTTCATCAGCTACGGCGGCTCCTCGCTCGTTGCGTCTCTGGCCGCGATCGGCATTCTCACGAATATCTCGTTCGAGGGCAGGGAGCGGAAATCGGGCGCCGGGCTGTTCGGCCTTCGGCGCGGGGCGAAAGGCGTATACGCAAAGCGCGTGTAGCGGCGGAAGAGAGAGAAAGGAACCGGCAATGAGGATCGTCTTCGCGGCGGGAGGAACGGGAGGGCACATTCTGCCCGCCCTTGCCGTCGCCGACGAGCTCCGCGCCCGGGTGAGCGGTCTCGAAGCGCTCTTCGTCGGAACGCGTTCCGGGCTCGAGAGCAGGCTCGTTTCCGCGGCCGGCTACGAGATTCGCTACATTTCGGCCAGGGGAGTGCGGGGGAAGGGCGCAGCGGCGAGAATCCGCAGCGCCGCGAGCATCGCCGTCGGCTTCTTTCAGTCGCTCGCTCTTCTCCGGCGGTTCAAACCGGATGTCGTGTTCGGATCGGGCGGGTACGCGAGCGCGGCCGTCGTGCTTGCCGCGTCGTGCCTGCGCAGGAGAATCGTGATCCAGGAACAGAATTCGATTCCGGGGCTCACGAACAGGCTCCTCGCGCGGTGCGCGCGGAAGATCTACCTCGGATTCGGGAACGCGTCAGGGTATTTCGGAAATCATCGGGGACTCGTCGTGACGGGAAACCCCCTTCGCGCGGAGATCATCTCGCCCGGACGGGTGGACGTTCGCGCGGAATTTGGAATCGAGGGAAGCGGCCCGGTGCTCCTCGTCTTCGGAGGAAGCCAGGGAGCGCGCACGCTCAATCGCGCCGCCGCCGAGTACCTTTTCGTTCACCCCGGCGTTCGGGCAATCATCCAGACGGGGGATCAGGATTACGCATGGATGCGCGAGAGGCTCGGGGCGCTGTCGAGCCGCGTCTGCGCGAGGCCGTATTTCGAGGCGATGCATCGTGCATACGCGGCGGCGACCGTTTGTCTCGCGCGCGCCGGGGCGCTCACGGTGTCGGAGCTCGCCGCGGCGGCGATTCCTTCCATCCTCGTTCCGTATCCGCACGCCGCGGATGACCATCAGTCATATAACGCCTCGTTCCTCGCGGAAGCGGGTGGGGCGATCGTCATACGGAATTCGGACCTGAACAAGGACACGCTCGCTTCCGTCCTCGACCCGCTTCTCGCGGATCCCGCGAGGCTCGCCGCGATGAGGAGCGCGCTCGAGCGGGTTGGGCGGAAAGACGCTGCGGCAATCATCGCCGGGGACGTGCTCGCGGTTGTATCGGCCGGGAGGAGCGCAGGGGTATGAATAACGAACGGCCGCGCGGGTTCAGGACAGGACGGGGGAGAAACGGAATGCTTGGGAAAACGAGGCATATTCATTTCGTCGGAATCGGAGGCGTCGGGATGAGCGGCATCGCCGAGATCCTCCTCAATCTCGGCTTCGCGGTGAGCGGCTCCGATCTCGAAAAGAGCGCGGCCACCGAGCGGCTCGCGGCGCGCGGCGCGAGGATACGGATCGGCCACGCGGCGAAGAACGCATCCGGGTGCGACGTCGTTGTCGTCTCCTCGGCCATTAATGCAGGCAATCCCGAGGTCGTCGCCGCGCGCGAGAAGGGAATCCCCGTCATCCCGCGCGCTTCGATGCTCGGGGAGCTCATGCGATTCCGCACCGGGATCGCGGTCGCGGGCGCCCACGGCAAAACGACCACGACGTCGCTCGTCGGCGCCGTCCTCCAGGAGGCCGGCTGCGATCCGACGATCGTCGTCGGCGGCCGCGTGAAGAGCCTCAAGACAAACGTCCGGCTCGGCCAGGGCGAGCTTCTCGTCGCGGAGGCGGACGAGAGCGACGGGAGCTTCGTGCACCTGACGCCGGTGTTCGGCATCATCACCAATATCGACGCCGAGCACCTCGATTTCTACGGGAGCCTCGATGCGATCAACGACGCCTTCGTCGAATTCTCGCGCTGCATACCGTTTTACGGCGCGATCATCTGCTGCATCGACGATCCGATGGTGAGGGCGATTCTCCCCCGGATCGAACGCCGGATCGTGACGTACGGGTTCGACGCCGGCGCCGACGTACGTGGCGAGCTTCTCGAATCGGGCGCGGCGGGCAGCCGATTCGCGTACACGGTGAAGGGGAAGCGCCGCGGGCGGCTTCACCTCCGAGTTCCCGGCTTCCACAACGCGCTCAACGCCTTGAGTGTGTGCGCGCTCGCCGAGGAGATCGACATCGCGCCTCGCCACCTCCGGAATGCCTTCGCGAGATTCGAGGGGGTCGCGCGCCGATTCGAGATCAAGGGGGAGCGAAACGGCGTTCTCTTCGTGGACGATTACGGCCATCATCCGACCGAGATCGCCGCGACGGTCAAAACCGCGCGCGACGCCTTCAAGCGGCGGATCGTCGTCGTTTTCCAGCCGCACCGGTACTCGAGGACGAGGGATCTTCACGAGAAGTTCGGCGGGGCGTTCCGCGACGCGGACGAGCTTTTCGTCACGGAGATCTATCCGGCGGGCGAGCGGCCGATCAAGGGAATCACGGGGGAACTCATCTATCACGCCGTGATGCGCGAGGGAAAGCCCCGGGTCAGTTACGTGCCCGGATGGGATGATTTGAAAACTACCGTGCGGGAGAGTGTTCGGCCGGGGGATGTTGTCATCACCCTCGGCGCGGGGAATATCTACAAACTCGGCGAGGAGCTTCTCGGCGAAAAGGAGACGGTGAGGAAAAGATGAGATATTGGGACTCCAACGGCATGGCCGCGCGGGAGGCGTCGCACAGGCGTACAATCCCCCGAAAATGGTTCGCGGTTGCCGCGGCTGTCTTAGCCGCGGCCGCCGGCGTCGCGCTCTGGTCGGGCATATTCATCATCACCGACGTGCAGTTCTTCGGCGGCGGAACCATCCCGCAGGATTCCCTGAAACGTATCCGGGCGAGCCTCATCGGGAGAAACCTTGTGACGGTTTCCTTCTCGGATGCCCGCGAAATGCTTCTCGCGTTTCCCGAGGTGCGGGATGCGGTGTTCAATCGGCATCCCCGGCACTCGGTCGAGTGCCGCGTGGTGAAGCGTGAACCGGTCGCGCTGCTTGTCGCGGGGGACATTCTCGAAGTCGACGTCGAAGGAGTCATCATACCGCGTCGGGCCGGGAAGGGAGACGTGGATCTTCCGGTCATCACGGGCATCGGCCCGCGGGAGATCGGCGAACCTTCGGGAGAGCGGAGCATCGAGTGCGCGGTCGAGATTCTCGAACTCTTCAAGAAGCTCGGGTTATCGCCGGCGAAGCAATTGAGCGAGATCCACATCTCCGGCGAAGACGTAGACCTCGTCTGGATGGGAACGGGGACCCTCATAAGGCTCGGCCGCGATCATTACGCGAGCAGGGTCCGCAAGCTGGAAACGGTGCTCGGGATTTTGAACGACCGGGAACGATTTCCGTCGGTCATCGATCTGCGTTTTGACCGTCAGGTGGTTGTACGCTGAAATCATGGAAGCGGG